>DATIDO010000054.1:0-3754 GCA_035456245.1 Polyangiaceae bacterium | reverse complement strand
GGGAGTGCCAATCAGCGCGGAGGGGCTCACGGTGGCCGACCTCCCCCAGCTCAAGGAGCAGGTGCGCCTCGCCATCGAGGAGCTGCGCGGTGAGCTCAAGGCCCGGGGCCTGGCCTGAAGGCCTGCGCGGGGCCAGGGGGCAGGGACGTGCTAGAGGGCGAATCGAGGCCTCTCGAGTGACCCAATTCCGACCCTGTATCGATCTGCACGCCGGCCAGGTGAAGCAGATCGTCGGCGGCACCCTGCGCGACGAAGGCGCGGGGCCCCGCGAGAACTTCGTCGCCAGCCAACCCGCCGAGTGGTTCGCGGCGCGCTACCGGGACGACCAGCTCGCCGGCGGCCACGTCATCCAGCTCGGCCCCGGCAACGTCGAGGCGGCGCGCGCGGCGCTCGCAGCCTACCCCGGCGGTCTCCAGCTGGGCGGCGGTGTCACGCCCGAGAACGCGCGCTCGTGGCTCGATGCCGGGGCCAGCCAGATCATCGTCACCAGCTATTTGTTCGACGGACCGCAGTTTGCGCCCGAGCGACTCGCGCGCCTGCTCGACGTCGTGAAGCCGAGCGAGCTGGTGATCGATCTGAGCTGTCGGCGCGTCGGCGATGGCTGGCGTGTAGCCACGAATCGCTGGCAGACGGTCACCGAGGTCGAGGTGGACCGTCGGCTGCTCGAGCAGCTGGCGCCCTCGTGCGCCGAGTTCCTCATCCATGCGGCCGACGTCGAGGGCCTCTGCCAGGGCATCGACGAGGAGCTGGTGCAGCTGCTCGGGCGGGACAGCCCGCTGCCCTCCGTTTACGCGGGCGGGGCGCGCGACATCTCCGATCTGGCCCGCGTGAGCGAGCTGAGTGGGGGGCGCGTGCACCTCACCTACGGCTCGGCGCTCGATCTCTTCGGCGGCAAGCTGGTGCGTTACGCCGACTGCGTCGCCTGGAATCGGGCGGGGGGCTCGTGAGCTCGGCTCGGCTCGACACCGAGGCTGGTATCGCCCACGTCCAGGAGGTGCTGGATGCAGCCGTGGAGCGTGCACGCCGCAACCACGCGGGCGCGCCAGCCGACTACATCCCCGAGCTCGCCCGGGTTCCGCTCGAGCAAACCAGCGTCGCTGTCGTCCTGAACGGCGGAGCGAAGGTGACGGCCGGGGACGCCCATGATCACCAGTTCACGTTCCAGAGTTCCGCCAAGCTGTTGACCCTGATTGGCCTGCTCGAGGAGCGCGGGCCGGTCGAGGTGTTCTCGGTCGTCGGCTCGGAGCCTTCGGGCGACGGCTTCGGCTCGGTGGCACGTCTGGAGACGCACGGGCCCATCCCGGCGAATCCGCTCATCAACGCAGGCGCCATCGCGCTGTGCGGTCAGCTCAACGGCAGCGTCGCTACTCGCGTGGCTTGGCTCTCGCGCTGGGCCGAGAAGCTCTACGGCGCACCGATCCGGGTGGACGAACAGGTGCGCCAGAGCGAACGCGCCACGGCCGAGCGCAACCGCTCCATCGCGCATTTCCTCAAGTACGGCGGTGTCATTTCCGGCGACGTCGAAGAGACACTCGACGTCTATTTCGCACTCTGCTCCCTCTCCGCCGGCGTGCTCGAGGCGGCCCACCTGCCGGCCATTCTGGCCCACGGCGGGCTCCGGCCAGGCACTGGTGAGCGCGTCCTGTCCAAGTCGACGGTGGCCATCGCCGTATCGATCATGGCCACCTGCGGCATGTACAACGAATCCGGCAACTACCTGGTCGCTACCGGTATGCCGGCCAAGAGCGGGGTGAGCGGCGTGATCGTAGCGGTCGTGCCGGGCATCGCCGGTGTCGCAGTGTCGAGCCCACGCCTCAACGAAAAGGGTGGGAGCGTGCGCGGGCACGTGATGCTGCGCGAGATGTCGCGGCATTTGGGTTGGCACTTCGCGCTCGCCGCCGATCGCGCTCACTGAGCTGGTTGGCCGCCTTTCGCTTCAGTCGCAGTACTGCTCGCGATCGAGCGTGGTGTTGCAGTTCAAATCTCCCGGCCCGACCGTGGTGTCGAACTCGGCGACGTACTTTTCGTACCAGCAGACACGCTGGCTGACCGCCTCTTCGGCATAGCTCTGATAGCCGCCGTCGCACTCCTCGCCGCCGTTGATGATGCGGATGGTGTCACCGAAACCGCCGCCAGTGACGATGGCGTCGTGAGGCGAGTAGTCCCCGCCGCCATTCATCCAGAACCAGAAACCCGTCGCCCAGGCGATCGACGGAGTCGTCGCGACCAGGCTCGGCGCCTGGAGCAGTCGGTCGTCGCCGAACAGTGCCAGGCTGGCTGCTCGGTAGTTGTAGTTCCACGACAGCTGGATCGGACCGCGGCCGTAGTACTGGTTGGTGCCAGCGGGGCAGCCGTACGGTTGTTGTTCGGCGCAGTAGTCGCCGCTCTTGTTGATCTGCTCGATGTAGATCAGGAGGCCGGTTTCGCGAGAGACGTTGGCCAAGAAGGCCGCGAGCTCGCGCTTGCGCGTGTCGCAATCACCCGTGCGCGCGAACTCGGGGAAACCCGTCAGATCGCCGGCGCCGTTCACGGCGTCCAGCATGCCTTGGTAGGTGTAGGCCGCGTTGCGGTTCGGGAAGAGCGCGTTGAACTCGCTCTCGCTCAGGATCCCCTCGATGCCTTCGCATTCACCGGTCGGGCCACCCCCGCTTCCAGGTGTTCCCCCCGTGGCCCCCGTCGCGCTTCCGCCCGATGCAGCTCCTCCCGTTCCCGAGCCAGCACCGCCCGTGGCGAGCGGAGCACCGCCACTGCCACTGTCGCCATCGGTGCCGCTGCCGTCGGCACCACCGCCACCATCGAGGTCTGGAGCGCTCTCGGAGCAGGCGCCGAACGCGGCGAGCAGCGAGAACAGAGAGAGCGAGCGGACCGAAAGCGAACGAAGCGAAGCGCGCGACATGCACGCACGGTGCGTCGCGGCGACCCGTTCATTCAACTCGAATGCGACGAACTAGCGCTTCCATCGGGAGCGCTGGTCCGTCGGTGCACGAAAATCTCAGCCCGGTTCTTTCGTCTTCAAGAAGCGTAGCCCGGGCCACTCTTTTTGCGTGGTCTCCAAATGCCAGGAGTTGCGAGCGAGGAAGACGGGCGCGCCGCTGTGATCGGTCGCCAGGTAACCCTCGTTGCCGTTCTGGAACTTCTGGAACTCACGCTCGTCGTCGTACTCGAGCCAGCGTGCCGTATGCAGGCCCGCACCTTCGAACACGACCGGGATGTCGTACTCGGTGCGGACGCGATCGGCGAGCACCTCGAACTGCAGAGGGCCGACCACGCCGACCACCCAGTTGGAGCCGATGCTCGGCTTGAACACGCGCGCCGCGCCTTCTTCAGCGATCTGTTCGAGCGCGCGCCCCAAGTGCTTCGCACGCATCGGATCCAGCGGACGCACGCGCTGCAGGAGTTCGGGAGCGAAGCTGGGGATGCCGGTGAAGTGCAGCTCCTCGCCCTCGGTCAGCGTGTCGCCGATGTGCAGGCGGCCGTGATTGGGAATACCGATGATGTCGCCGGCGAAGGCTTCCTCGGCCAGCTCGCGGTCCTGAGCCAGGAACATGACCGGGTTGTGGACGTTGAGCTGCGACCCCGAGGGTACGTGGGTCAGCTTCGCGCCGCGCCGAAAGTGCCCGGAGCACAGCCGGACGAAGGCGATGCGGTCGCGGTGCTTGGGATCCATGTTCGCCTGGATCTTGAACACGAACCCCGAGACCTTGGACTCGGTCGGCTCGATCGGACGCTCGCGCGCCGGCTGTGGCCGCGGTGG
>DATIDO010000053.1:0-9936 GCA_035456245.1 Polyangiaceae bacterium | reverse complement strand
GATGTAGCCCTCCGACTCCGTGCCCAATTGCAGGAAGGCCGCCTTGGACAGATCGATGTGGCCCTTCACGCACTTGGGGTTGGTGGCGACGGGGCACTGATCCACGACCGTGACCACGACCTTCTTGTTCTGGGCCGGGCGCGACACCTCGACGCAAGCTCCGCAAGCGGCCGCCGTCGCGTAGTCCGTGGTGTTGATGGCCCCGAAGTACGTGCCTCCCTGCGTGGCGATGTGGTTCACGCGGTCCGGGTTCTGCGCGATTCCGTACGAGCAGTTCACGTCACCGATGGCCGCCGTGCCCTGGTCGAACGTGTACCAGGTAATCGAGCCGTTCGGCTCCTCGCCCCACGAGCCCGAGCAAGTCGGATCGCCACCTTCGGGGTTACCGGGATCGCCTGGCTCGCTGGGCGTCTCGGTCTCGGCCTCCAGGTAGAAGGCCAGATCGTCCACGTGGAAGTCCCAGCTGCCGGTGCTCAGATCTTCGAAGGCGACGCCCAGAATGCTGCTGGGGTCGAAGCTCTTCGTGTCACCCCAGCCCTCCTGCACCACTTCGGTGAAGGGCACCTTCACCGTGGTCCACTCGGCAGAGAGCAGGACATCCATGCCGAATGCGTCGAAGCAGGTACCGGACGTGCAGTTGCCACCCTCGGCCTGCGTCGCGATCTGAGTGGTGACGATCTCGAAGCGAATCGACTTGGTCGAGCTCGACTTGATGCGGAAGGTGAAGCCGTCCCAATCGCTCGCGTCGTAGGGCTCGCGAGAGGCCGAGAGGGGACCCTGCTGGCTGGGATCGGGGTTGTTGAGATCGACGCCCAGGCCGCCGTAGGCAGCATCGGCGGCCACCCCGCCCTGATGGCTCCCGGTCGCGTGCAGCACCGTCGAGCCGCCGTCCTGCACCAGCGCTGCGGTCGTCACACGCGGTCGAGCCGCGTTCTCGTTGTAGGTGTACCAGTAGCCCACTCGGGAACCGACGTCCGCGATGCGCACGTCGCCATCCTCCAAGTCGTCGATCAGCGAAGTGGTCGGTTCGCCGCCGGTGGTGCCACCGGTGCCCGTGCCGCCAGTGCCCGTGCCGGTGCCTCCGGTGCCGCTCCCGCCGCCGGTGCCGGTGGGATTGCTGGCGGGCATGCAGACGCCAGCGCTCGTGTCGCAGATCAAACCGCTGCCCGCGCAGGCCGAGTCGTCGGTGCAGGGCGTGCGGCAAACCCCATCCGTGCATTCCTGTCCGGCCGCGCAGCCAGTGGTCGAGCTGCAGGTCGTGATCGCAACGCACTTGCCTCCGCTGCACTCCGCCGAAGCACCACACTCGGCGTTCGAGGTGCACTCGTCATCGAGCCCGGCGTCGTCGGGACCGCTGCCGCAGGCCCCCAAGAGCGCGCTCGCCCCCCAGGAAAGAAGCAGAATGGTCAGCGGAAGGCGGGAGATGGCGGAGAGGCGCATGGGGTGGCTCGGGGGTGAGGAAGCGCTCCCAGCATATCCGCCATCCACGCTCGGGCGAGGACTTTCTGCCCCAACCGAAACTTCGCAACGCGTGGTAATTCCGAAGAAATTTACCTCAGCGCGTCACTTTTCTGGAACCTTTTGGGCCTCAACGGTTACCCGCCGTCAAATCGTAGTGAATGCGGCGCTCGCTCAGGGCGCAGGCGGCTCCGACTCGCCCGACTCCTCGCCCGACTTCACCTCGCCCGACTTCACCTCGCCCGACTCTGCCTCGGCTTACGCTGACTCGCCCGACTCTGCCTCGGCTTATGCTGACTCGCCCGACTCTGCCTCGGTTGGCTCCGACTCCGTTCGCTCAGCCGCGCCTGACTCACCGTCAGCATCACTGCTCCCGAAAGGACTCGCACTCCCCAAGCCGAGGAAGCCGGGCGAGGGCTCGCGGGGTACGAGCGGTTGGGAGTCGCGGAAGGCGGCGCGGATGGCCTCGATCAAGAGCCGCACAGCCGGCGGCAAGAGCGCGCGGCTCGGGTAGATCACCCAGAGATCGACGGGCGGTGGCGCGAACTCGGGCAGCACCTCACAGAGGATGCCTTGCCGCAAGTCGACCTCGACGACGTAGCCAGACAGCAAACCGATCCCCAGACCTCGGCGCACGCCTTCGACGGCTGCCTGGAAGCTGTTGACGGCGAAGCGACCACTCACCGCCACTCGCTCGGGCCCCTTGGGTCCGCCGAGCTGCCAGGTAGCGGCCGAGCTGGTCGCGCCGAGCACGACCGCATCGTGATCACGCAGATCGGTCAGGCACTTGGGGACGCCGCGGCGCGCCAAGTAGTCCGGTGATGCCACGAGGCGTGAGCCCGACGAGGCCAGTTTGTGCGCGACCAAGCTCGAGTCGGGCAGCGCGCCCGCGCGCACGGCCAGATCGAAACCCTCGGCCACCAAATCGACGCGGCGGTGGGACTTGTCGAGATCGATCGAGACCTCGGGGTAACGCTCGAGAAAGTCGAAGACGATGCTCTCGATGAAGGGCTCGGCCACCGTGCTCACACGCACGCGACCACGAGGCGTCCCTTGCACGTTGCGCAGCGACACCTCGGCGCTCTCGATCTCACGCAAGGCGTGACTGATGCGCTCGTAATAGACCCGGCCCGCGTCGGTCAGGTGGATGGTTCGGGTGGTGCGCTGCAGCAGTCGGACCCCCAAACTCTCCTCCAAGCGAGAAATTCGACGGCTCACGGTCGAGGGAGGAACGCCCAACTCCTTGGCAGCACGCGAAAATCCTGCGCGGGCCACGACCCGCGCGAACACCTCCAGATCGTTCAAGTCACGCAGCGAACTGAGGCCTGGATTGGGCAAAACTGCGGCTGACTCGGCGTTCTGGGACATGGCGGCTGACCTGCTCCATATTGCAACAATCCCTTCGGCCCGTCATGACTAATGCGCGAGCGGCAAGAGAGAGCCAGTGGCGCGAATGCTACTTCGCGCTCCAGGCAGCGCCTGTCAACGGCGCCGGGCGTGATATAGGCAGCCCAACCCAACGGCCTCCCCCCGAGGAGCAGGCCCTTTCGAGCCAACCACGCCATGCTTCGTTACGCCGCAGATTTCCGCACGCTGCTCTGGATGCTCGTCTTCGCGCCTGGCCTCGTCGCCATCCAGTTCGCGCGCCCCGACCTGCTCCCCTACCTGTCTTGGGTGAGCTTTTACTTCGCCATCTCGGCCGCCGTGATTGCTCACAATCACCAGCACGTGCCGACCTTCCACAACAAGGTCTTGAACGAGATCTTCGGCACGATCATCGCCATCTTCTATGGCTTTCCGACATTCGCCTGGATCCCGACGCACAACCTGAACCACCACAAGTACGTCAACAAGCCCGGTGATGCGACCATCACCTGGCGCTTCACCAACAAGCACAACCTGTTGGTCGCCTCGACGTACTTCTTCGTCTCCGCCTACTACCAGAGCATCCCCACCAAGGAGTTCCTGGACCGCGTGAGGCGCAAGGATCCGGCCCAGTTCCGGCGCTACATGTTGCAGTACCTGTTCGTGTACGGCACGCACGTGGCCCTCGCTGCCCTGGCCGTCTGGCTCCACGGCTGGAAGCTGGGCCTCACGGTCTATGCCTTCACGCTGATGCTGCCGTCGATCGTGTCGCTGTGGACCGTCCACACCTACAACTACGATCAGCACGTCCACACCGATCCGTGGTCGAAGTACAACCACAGCCGCAACTTCGAGAGCTTCGGCGTCAGCTTCTTCCTCTTCAACAACGGCTTCCACACCGCGCACCACGAGAACGCGAGCGTGCATTGGAGCGAGCTGCCCAAGCTGCACGCCGAGCTCCGTCCGCACATCCACCCCGAGCTGCTGCAGAACGGCCTGCTCTGGTACTGGACGCGTTGCTACCTGCTCGCGCCCTTCTTCCCCAAGATGGGCACGCAGCAGATCGGTCGCGCGCCGTTCGACACCGGTGACGACCAGGTCGACATCACGACCGCCGAGGTCGGCTACGGCGACAGCGGCACCAACGCCGCGCGCATCTGAGACGCTCAGCGGCCGTTCGGCCTGCGCACCTCACGGACGCACCACAGCCAGCACCCAACCTCCGACCGCACAGCCGACGCCCCGCCTCCTCCAGGAGCCGGGGCGTCGCCGTTTTCGGACGGTGTTGGACCAGTCCCTCTCGGCCGTACGGATCTGCCGCTTGGCCGTGCAGCCGACGGCCGACGACTGTTGGGCACGAGCGACCGCCCACCGTCCGCTCGGACCGACAGAGACGGTCCGCCCCATCTCGAACTACAAGCTCGGCTCGCGCTCCGGGACGTTGCGAAGGAAATTGGCAACATCGGCCAATCGTCCCTCGACGAAATCGCGAGCCTCGCCATGCACCCCCACTTCGTCCAAACCGGCCCGCATCGCGCGCATCCACGCGTCGCGCTGAGCCACGTCGACCTGCACGTGAGCGTGCCGCATGCGCAGGCGAGGATGCCCGCTGTGCGCCGAGAACAGCCGCGGACCTCCGAGCCACTCGACGAAGAAATCGCCGAAGCGTTGGACCGTGCGAGGGCTGACGTAGCCAGCGGGATCCACCTCGTGCAGCCGAGCCAGCGCTGGCTCGCGCTCCGCCATGTTCCGATAGAAAGCGGCGACGATCCGTCGAACCACGTCCTCGCCACCGAGCGCCTCGAACGGGGTGTGTGGATGACTCCAGACTTCTTGCGTGGCCACGGCTCGCTCTCCCTACTCGTCCACCTCGGAGAGGCAAGGCCACCGGGCCGCCTTTCGCCGGAAACTCCCCCATGAACCAAGCGAATCGTCCCCTGACCGGGCCCCTCGGCCACGACCTGCTCGCCGGGCTGGTCGTCTTCCTGGTCGCCCTGCCCTTGTGCCTCGGCATCGCCCTGGCATCGGGCGCCCCCATGATCGCCGGACTGATTGCCGGCATCGTCGGCGGTCTGCTGGTGGGCTTCTTGAGCGGCTCGCACGTGAGCGTTTCCGGGCCTGCCGCCGGACTCACGGCCGTCGTCGTCTCGCAGATCCACACGCTCGGCTCGTTCTCGGCTTTTCTCCTGGCCGTCGTACTCGCGGGCGTCGTGCAGATCGTGCTGGGGCTGGTGCGCGCCGGCTCGATTGCCTCGTTCTTTCCCACCAGCGTGATCAAGGGCCTGCTGGCCGCCATCGGCGTCATCCTGATCCTCAAGCAGATCCCCCACGTGGTCGGGCACGATCCCGATCCCGTCGGTGAAATGGTCTTCGAGCAGGGCGATGGAGAGAACACCTTCTCCGAGATCCTCGCCGGCATGTTCGACCTCCACGCGGGCGCGGCCACCATCGGGCTGCTCTCCGTCGGTTTGCTCCTACTTTGGGACAAAGCCCCCTGGCTGAAGAAGCTCGCCCTCCCGGGGCCGCTCGTGGCGACGCTGTTCGGTATCGGGGCCAACGCAGTCTTCGCTCTGCTGGAAGAGAACGGGCTGGGCGAGAACTGGCTGGTCGGCCCCAGCCATCTGGTGCAGGTGCCCGTGGCCAAGAGCGCCTCGGAGCTGGTCGGCTTCGTCACGCTGCCGGATTTCGCTGCCTTCGCCAACCCGGCACTGTACCTGGCCGCTGGCACGTTGGCGGTGGTGGCCTCGCTCGAGACGCTGCTCAACCTCGAGGCGGTCGATCGGCTCGATCCTCAGCAGCGCAACTCGCCGCCGAACCGCGAACTGCTCGCCCAGGGTGTGGGCAACGTGGTCTCGGGGCTCTTGGGCGGTCTGCCCATGACCAGCGTGATCGTGCGCGGCAGCGTCAACATCAACTCGGGCGCGAGAACACGGCGCAGCGCCATCTTCCACGGCGTGCTGCTCACCCTCGCCGTCTTGGCCATCCCCACGCTCATCAACCGCATCCCCCTCGCCAGCTTGGCGGCCGTGCTCTTGGTCACCGGCGTGAAGCTGGCGAGCCCCCGGCTCTTCGCCGACATGTGGAAGGCTGGCCGCAGCCAGTTCTTCCCGTTCATCGCCACCGTCCTGCCCATCGTGCTGCTCGATCTGCTGACGGGCGTGGTGATCGGGCTGGCAGTCGCGGTGCTGTTCATCCTGGAGAGCAACTTCCGCACGCCGCTACGCCGCATCGTCGAGCACTACGTGACGGGCGACGTGCTGCGCATCCAGCTGGCCAACCAGGTCAGCTTCTTCAACCGCGCTGCGCTGCAAAAGACCCTGGACGAGGTCCCTCGCGGGGGGCGCGTGCTGCTGGACGCGCGCGGCACGGACTACATCGATCCGGACATCCAGGACATGCTGCGCGAGTTCCGAGACAAGACGGCCAAGGCGCGCGAGATCGAGCTGAGCCTGGTCGGTTTCCAGGAGAGCTACGCGCTCTCCGACGACATCCAGTTCGTCGACTACACCGATCACGACGCGCAGCGGATCCTGTCGCCCGAGGAAGTCCTGACCATCCTGCGCGACGGCAACCACCGCTTCGTCTCCGGCCAGCGCCTGGAGCGCGATCTGCGGCGCCAAGCGCGCGCTACGGCCGCCGGCCAGACGCCCCTGGCCGTGGTGCTCAGCTGCATCGACAGCCGCACGCCGGCCGAGCTGATCTTCGACCTGGGTATCGGTGATGCCTTCAGCGTCCGGGTCGCGGGCAACATCGCGGCCCCCTCCCTGATCGGCAGCATGGAGTACGGCTGCGCGGTGGCCGGCGCCAAGCTGCTCTTGGTCGTGGGGCACACCTCGTGCGGCGCCGTGGGGGCGGCTGTGCAGTACTTCCGAGAGAATCGCAAAGCCAGCGCCTGCACGGGCTGCGACAACTTGGACGCCGTGGTCGACGTCATCCAGAGCTCGATCGATCCGGCGCAGCTCGCTCACGTGCACGGGCCGGACGACCAACGTCGCTTCGTCGACGGCGTGGCGCGCAACAACGTCCTTCGGACGATCGAGCAGATCCTCGCCCAGAGCGGGACGCTGCGCAGCATGGTCGAGCAGGGGCGGCTGCGCGTCTCCGGTGGGCTCTACGATCTCACCAGTGGCGTGGTCGAGTTCTTCGATCCTCAGGGCTTGGTGCTGCGCCCTTCGACCTTCGTTCGCCCCTACTCGCTCCAACCGAACGCTCCTCCGGCCATCGAGGCGACGGTCGAAACAGGCTCTTCGCCTCGCCATTGAGCCCGACTCGCCCGGCTCCCCGCTGCGGATCCGCCTCCGGCAGCACTCGCCTGCAGTGAGTGCTGCCAGCCAAAAACAGCCAGAGAATCGTTCTGGTGACCACTTCGTAGTCGTCCTGACACACGGGACTGCGCTACTCTGCCAGTTGGAGAGCACAACGAAGCGGAGGCGGGATGCACGAAGCGCAGGTGGAGCTGCATGGTGATCTGAGCGAGTTCTTTCGTGAGGCGCTGGACCGAACGGTTCAGGCCCAGGCCACCCCACCGAGCGCCGTCATCCAAAGCTACCTGCTGTCGATCCTCAGTGAGGCGGGGCACCCGACCGAGCTGGTGGCCCACGACACCCCGTTGGTGCTGCGTTACGAGGCGGCGCTGACGGCAGCGCCGGGAGAGCGCTTCGAACGGCTGCGGGTACTCGGCGACTCGGTGCTGTTGGTTCACGGGTTCTTCCAGGCCCACGGCGAGCGGGACGAACGATATGTGGAGGCGGTGGGCGCGCGCGCCTACCGGGCGGCGTCTTCGCTCTTGGCGCGCGAGTTCAGGTCACCCGACGCTCCCAATGACCTGCTGCTCGAGCTGGCGGAAGACTTCGGCCGCTGGACCCGGCTTCTGCGGGACGTCGCTGCGACCTTGCTCGCGGACGCCGCCCAGATGGCCCGCACTGTCGTCGGCGCCGCCGCGCTGGTCCCGGTCGAGCTGGTCAGGCTCTGCGAGCAGTGGCTGCGCCACGGCTCGACCCACGCTGCCAACCTCCTGGCTGCCCGTGGCGTCCCCGTCCGGCGACCACTCCTGAGCTGAAGCGCCTGGTGGGCCGCCTGCTGAGCTGGGCCGCCTGCCTGAACCGTCTGTTGGGCTGAGCTGCCTGGCGGGCATATCCGCCAGTGGTGTCTCGCTCCGACACCCCCTCCTGAGCCGATTCGGGCCGAGGAAATCCTCCCGACTCGGCTTGACGGCCTTGCTCCATCAGTCTAGTTACTCTCTCGACTAGAGACTGTTGATGGACTGAATCGTCAGTCCTCGGGAAGTTTCAATCAGGACGCAAAATGGAAGCCAGAGCACGAACGATCGGGATTGTTGGTGGCGTGGAGCGCTCCGAGCGGCTGTTGGACGAGGCGGCCCACTCCCGGGGTCACCGCCTTCAGTTTCATCCCGGCCACATGAACGGCACGGGCGACCGCTCGCTGGCGACCCTGGTTCAGCGCTCCGATCTGGTCGTCGTGACCACCGACGTGAACAGCCACGCCGCCGTCCGCCGCGCTCGCGAGCTGGCTCGTCAGTACCAGCGCCCCGTCGTGCTCGTCCGGCGCCTCGGACCGACGCGCCTCACCACCCTGCTCGACGAGCTCGACGCGGAGGGGGACTGCCGACCGGCGAAAACCCTGAAGCTGACAGCCGCCTGAACTTCTCACCAACCAATCATTCCTTTGGGCGCCGGCCAGCGGCCCCGTACCCACCAGTCTGAATCAGAGAAAGTGCATTTGGAGATACTTATGGGACTCTGGAAGAAACTCGCACCCTGCGCAGCGCTCTCCGCGCTCGGAGTCGTGTCGTTCACGACCACCGCGCAGGCTGCTCCTTGCGCCGACTACGAGTCGGGTCGCTCCATCTATGGTTCCGGCGGCAGCGCCGTGACCGGGACGCTTCGTCGTGTTGCTCAGGGCCTGAAAGGCCTGCCCGAAGACGAGCAAATCACCGTCTTTTATCACGACAAGCTGGCAGCTTGCGGTGGCTACGGACAGCTGCAGAACCCTGCCGCGACGGCCGCTACTCTGACCTACTGGACCTGGGCTGCCGATGGTACGGCGACCGAGTGCGAGGCCCCAGCGACCAAAGTCACTTTCGCCCACATGGGTAACACGCCGACGATGTGCCCCGGCAACGAGCCCCTGCCCGCCGGCTACCGTTCCTACATCTCGGCCGTGCAGACGACCAACGTGATCACGGACATCACCTCGACGCAGACGTCGATCTCGGCCGAGGCGCTCTACTACGTCCTCGGCTTCGGCCCTGGCGCTTCCGGCAAGGCCGTTGCTCCGTGGGTCACCCCCGGTGGCCTGTTCGGTCGCTCGACCAGCTCGTTCGTGCACCAGCTCCTGGCTGCTGCCGTGAAGGTCCCGCCCACGCTCACCCAGATCCTCGCGGCCAACACTCGTCCGACCAACGACGAGGTGGCGCTGGGTGTCGCCGGTGAATTGCCTGGAAACGCCTGGACCGGCGGCGAGGCTTCACTCGGCTACGTGTCGGGCTCGGCCGCCGAGGCCCGCCGCGAAAAGGTGAAGACGCTGGCTTACCAGCACTTCGATCAGAGCTGCGGCTACCTGCCCGACTCGGACAACAACTCCTTCGACAAGGTGAACGTTCGCGCTGGCCAGTACTACCTGTGGACCCCCGGCTGGCTCTACGCGAAGGTCAACGCCAGCGGCGTTCCCGTCGCCCAGGACGGCGAGACACCCGTGCCCGGTCTCGAGGACTTCATCGCCTGGTTCAGCGGCGCTGAAGACAGTCCCGAGATCAGCGTCGCCTGGAACGGCGGCCCTTGGACCTCGGTGACCGAGGTGATCATCAAGGCCGGCGACATCCCGCTCTGCGCGATGCACGCCATCCGACCCGGCGGCAACCTCACGGCCATCCAGTCCTACCAGCCTGACAAGCCTTGCAACGGCTACTTCGAGCTGATCGCCAACGGCACCACCGACTACCAGCAGTGCTCCGGCGACGGCGAGTGCACCGGGGAGAACGAAAAGTGCTTCTACGGCTACTGCGAAGTCACCTACCCCGACTCGACGAACTGAAAGGCTGACGCACCATGAAACTCGCTTACCGATACGCAATCGGCCTTCTCCTCGGCGGCG
>DATIDO010000052.1:0-6781 GCA_035456245.1 Polyangiaceae bacterium | reverse complement strand
TACCCTGCGCGCATCCTGCAAGCACGCCTGACCCTGCGCCTGGGCCAGACGCAGGCCGCCAACCAGCTGGCCGAGGCGGCTACACGCGCGGACGAAGGCCGCCCCGAAGCCTGGAAGCTCCGCAGCGACTGGGCCCGCACGAGTGGCGATCCCGCCTCGGCGCGCAGTTTTGCGGCGCGCGCGCTGGCTGGCTCGCGAGGACTGGACCGCGATGAGCTGCTGCGCACTCTGCGTGAGACGAGCCTCGATCTGAACGACACCGACGCCGCCACGAACTACCAGAAAGAGCTGGCCAAAGGCGCAGCGGAGCGCGCCGATCGGGCTTGCGAGCTGGGCCTCGGGCTCCTCGAACGCGGCCACGGGAATGCGGCCGTGACCGAGCTGAAGCGCGTCGCTCGCTCGCGCTCCTGGCAGGGCGCCTCGGCAGCTGCCATCGAGCTCGCGCTCGGGCGCGCCGAGATGGCAACCCAGGACGATACCGCCGCCGAAGCAACGCTGCGAAGAGCAGCGCAGGCAGCATCGGGCAGCGCGGGGTTGCTCATCGAGATCGACCGCGAGCGACTCGCTTTGGCGCGCCGGCGGGGACGCCTCGCCGAGTTGCTGGCCGAATTCTCACGAGGCCCACGCAACGCCGCGCGCTTGCGTCTGATCGGTCACGGCTACGAGGAACTCGGTGATTCGAATCAGGCGCTCGAGGCCTACCGCAGTGCCGCCACGACTGCGCCTTCGGACGCCGACGCCCATTTGGATCTGCTGCGCGTCCTCGAATCGAACGGCGATTTGCTGGGAGCCGAGCGGGAGTACGCCGTGTTGGCGCGGCTCCTTCCGAGCGACGTGCCGCAGTCGATCCGCTACATGAACGCGCTGCTCTCGCGAGGCAAGCGACGCGAGGCGCTGAGCGAGTTCGAACGCGTCGAACGTTTCCAACAGGACAGCGAGGGGCTGCTCGCCCTGGCGGATTTTGCCGAGCGCCTGGAGGAACCGGAACGCAGCCGCGCCATCCTGGAGCGGCTCGAACGAAGCGGCGGCTCGGATCCTGCCCAGCTCGTCGAGTTGGGTAGCCGCTTCTACCGCGAAGGTCGCGTCGACAAGGCACGCGCAACTTGGCGCCGCATCCCCGACGCTGCCGCTTCTCGGCCGCCGCGGGAGCGCGCCCAGATCCTGTTGAGCTACGCGCTGGTCCTCTTCGATCACGACGACGTCAACGGCGGACTCGAGACGCTGGCACGCGTCGAGCCGCTGGTCGGTGAAGACACGAAGCTCACTCGGGCGCTGGCGCTGGCGTACGAGCGCGCCGCCACGGCCAGCAGCGGGGTGAACCGCTCGAAGCTGACCTCGCGCGCCGTCGAACTCTGGCTCGCGCTATTGGGCAGACCTCTCGGAGGAGACGCCCGCGACGAGGCTCAGCGCGACGAGGCCCGCCGTCACGTGGCGCGCGCCTGGCAGCGCCAGGGTTCGGCAGCCCAACACGAAGCAGAGCTGCGGCGTCGATTCGAGGTGGCACCCACCGACGTGGAGACTGGCAAGCTGCTGGCCGAGGTGTCCGTGGCTCGGGGTCAGACCGCCACGGCCGAGAAAGCCCTGACCGCTCTGCTCGCCGTGCGCCCGGCCGACCGCAGCAGCCTGCGTTCGCTCGCCGAGCTCCAGGAGCGGCAGGGCCGCATGGCTGCGGCCTTGGACACCTGGGACCGCCTGCTCGCCGCCGATCCCGATTCGCTGCGCGGACAGCTCGAACACCTCGTTCGCTTGGCCGTAGGCCTACACCAGGACGCCCGCGCCCTGGCCTACGCAGAACGCAACGTCGCCGAACATCCGGACGATGGGGCCGGCTTGGCCCGACTCGCCGAGCTCTACCGCACGACGGGTCAGCTCGAACGTGCACGCACCACCTACGAGCGCGCATTGCGCCTCGATCCATCGCGCAGCGCCTTGGGCTTCGTCCTCTTCGATCTCGAGGTGGGGCGCGGTGACTACGATGCGGCCTTCCGGTTGGCGGCTCGGCTCGTGGAGAGCACGCCCGATGACGAGGTCGTGGCCCGCGCCAGCCAGGCCGTGCTGGGCCTCGTGCGCCTCGAAGAGGCGACGGCCCCCGAGCGCGCACGCTCGCGGCTGGAAGAGCTCGAACGACTGCTCACCTCCGCGCAACTGAACCAACCAGCCCGCACGGTGTTCCGCTCGCAAGCGCTCCGCGTCTTCGATGCCGAACGAGAGCGAGCCGAGCGCCTCGCTCAACGGGCGGAGCTCGAGCGCCTGGGCAAGCGCGCCGTGGCGACCGCGCTCACGGGACTCCGCGGCAACGACGTCGCTGAGCAGCGCCTGGCGCTCGGCCTCTTGGTCCATGCCCCCACCGCTCAGTGCGCGCCGGCGCTGCTCGAGTACGCACGCGGGGTCGCCAGCGAAGAGCTGCGGGTGCAGGCCCTCGGCGCCCTCCGTGGTCCACTCGAACCAGCGGTGGTGACCGCCGCCTTCGCGCTCTTGGACGAGCGCGCCGAGGTGGGCGCTCGGGTGAGCCAGGCCGCGGCACAGACCCTCGGCCGACTCGCTCCGCCGAGCGCCTCGGGCAAGTTGGCGGCGACGCTGGACCACTCGGATCCGATCGTAGCGGGCCATGCCGCGCTGGGGCTGGCGCGCCTCGCCCAGGTCCAGGGATTTCATGCGACCCCGAGTGAAGTGGCCAAGCTCGAGCGTTGGCTCCAGCGGCCGGGCTCGAGCCCTGGTGTTCACGCTGCTGCGCTCTTGGCCTGGGCGCAGCTGGGGCATGACACACGCCCGCTGCAGGTAGCGCTCGATGACGCGGAGCCCTTGGTTGCGGCCGTCGCTTTGCGCGGCTGGATCGAAGCTCGTCCCGGCGACAGCCCTGCTCTCTCCACCAACCCTTCCACCGCTCCTTCCACTGCGCTGTCCACCGCCTTGGCCGAGGCGCTGCTCGACGGCCGCGAGCTGGTGCGCGAGGCCGCCGTCGGCAGCGCTGCGCGCTGGATCGATCGACAGCAGCCGGCCCTGGTAGCCCGAGGCTGGGAGGGTCCGCTCGGCGATCCCGCCGACTTGGAAGGCTGGCTTCGTTCGGCGCTCACCGTACCGGCACCGACCGAGAAGCGTGAACAGGCGTTCGTCCGCCTGGTACCCGAGTACGGCCTGGCCGCCGCGCGCCTGCTCGAAGGCTCGAGCCCAGACGCGCGGGCCCTGCTCGAACGTTGGCTCGCCTCGGAGCGAGCGGGGGCGTCACGTCGCTGCCCACTCGAGCCCGAGGGGCCCGGCGACTCGAGCGAGGTGACTGCGGCACGCAAGAGCCTCGACGTGCTCCTGGCGCCCAGCCTGCTCGATGTGGCCCACCGACCCGACGAGAACTGGGCGAGCCTCGGGCTCGCTCTGCTCCCACTCGACAGCGAACGAGACGAGCCGGCGCGCTGGCAGCTGCTGCGCGACGCACTGTTCGGCCGCTCGGAGACGCTACGCGCTGCCGCGCTGGAACGCCTGCTCCGGGCCGCGACACCTCCTGCCATCCGCCTGCTGAGTGAACTCGGGACGAGCTCGCCCAGTTGGAGCCTCCGGCGGCACATTGCCAGCGAGCTGGGAACGCTTCGCAGCGCGAGCTCGCTGACGCCCGAAGCACGCCGACTCGTCGATTCGACGCTCCAGACGATGACGCGAGACTCGAGCGAGGTGGTGGCGCGAGCCGCTCGTCGAGGGCTCGAGGCCGCGGGTAGCGCGAGCGAGCCCTGAGAGGCTCGCCCGCGTCACGGGCCCTGTTGGACTCAGGCGCGAGCGCGACGCGCCGGCGCCTTTTTGGCCGAACGCGCTGCGGCGGGCTTGGCAGGAGCGGCTTTGGCCGCGGGCTTCTTCTTTCCGCCCGAGCTCGCCGACGGCTCGACGATCGCCTTGCGCTCGTGGCTGCGCACGAGCTCGAGGAAGGTGAGCACCGCGTGGCCGGTCCCGCCCTTGGGGTGCAGACCCGAGGCGCGTTCGCGGTACGTTGCGCCCGGTACGTCGCAGTGCATCCACGGCACGCCCTCGGTGAACTCGCGCAAGAAGAGCGCGGCCGAGATGGCGCCGCCGTAGCGATCGCCGGTGTGCTTGAGGTCGGTCACGTCACTCTTCAACTGCTGGGCGAGCTCCTCGATCAGCGGCATGCGCCAGAAGCTCTCGCCCGCCGCTTGCGCCGCGTTCTTCATCGCCTCGGCCAGCGGCTCCACACCCGTGAAATAGGCCGAGTATGGCGATCCCAGCGAAATCAGCGTGGCGCCGGTCAGCGTGGCTGCGTCGACCATGAAATCGGGAGCCAGGCGCGCCGCGTAGGTCAGCGCGTCGGCGAGCACCAAGCGGCCTTCGGCGTCGGTGTTGATGATCTCCACGCCCTTGCCGTTCAGACCCACGATGACGTCTGCGGGCCGGTAGGCAAAACCGTCGGGCATGTTCTCGGCGGCACCGATGATACCGTGCACCTCGACGTCCGGGGCGACGGCCGAGATCAGATCCATGAGGCCGAGCACGGCGGCGCCGCCTGCCATGTCGCTCTTCATGTCAGCCATGCCCTGCATCGGCTTGATGCAGATGCCACCCGTGTCGAACGTGAGCCCCTTGCCGATGAAGGCGATCTTGCCCTTCGGCTTGGCCGGCGAGTAGGTCAGGTGCATGAAGTAGGGCCCGCGCGTACTGCCCTGGCCCACGGCCGAGTGCAGGCCCATGCCGGCCTTCTGGATGCCCTTGGGATCGAGCACGTGGATGGCCAGGCCGCGTCGCTTGGCTACCTCGCGAGCGCGAGCCGCGAAGGTCTCGGGGTACAGCTCGTTGGGCGGCTCGTTCACCAGGTCGCGCGCCAGGCACACACCCTCGGCGATACGCAGACCGCGCGCGAAGTCCTTCTTGTCGAGGCTCGCCGGCGCCACCACGGTGCAAAGCTCGAGCGTCGCCTTCTCGCGCGGCGTCTTGTGGAAGTATTTGTCGAATTTGTACGCGCCCAAGCCGACGCCGAGCGCGACGGCTTCGCCGTCGAAGTCACCCACGCGCACCGTGAGCTTCTTGGGGCGCAAGGACAGCGCCGTGCGCACGCCGATGGCCAAGGCCTCACTCACCACCGTCCCGAGCGGAGCGCCTTCGCTCTTGCCCAGACCGACCAGCACCACCTGCTTCTCGCTGGCGCGCCCCAAGGTGGGCACGACCAGGACGCCACCGCGATCGGCCTTGAACTCCAGCTCGGCCAAATGGGCGCGCAAGTCGGCGTCGAGTTTGGCGTCACCGAGCAGTTCTCCGTTCGCCAAGTCTTCGGGCGTCAGAGGCAGAACGAGCACGTCGGCGGCATGCGGAGCGCGGGCAGCAAGCTGAATCTTGGGAGACATCGGGCGCAGGCTACAGCCGACGTGCGCCAGCCGTCGAGGTGGGCTAGACACGCCTGCTTCATGCTGGTCCTGGGCATCGAGACCTCCTGCGACGAGACGGCGGCGGCGGTCGTCGACGGACGCCGTGTGCTGGCCGACGTCATCCACAGCCAAGTCGTGCACGCCGAGTTCGGCGGCGTGGTGCCCGAGCTGGCGTCACGCGACCACATGACCCACGCCGTCCCCGTGGTGAACGAGGCGCTGCGGCGCGCCGGGGTGCAGCTGGAGGACCTCGGCGCCATCGCCGTGACCTGCCGCCCCGGCCTCTCCGGTGCGCTGCTGGTCGGCACCCAGGTGGCGCGCGCGCTGGCCTGGGCGCGTGATCTCCCGCTGGTCGGCGTGGACCACCTGGTGGGTCACCTGCTGGCGGTTCATCTGTCGTTCCCCGACGCGACCCCTACGACGCCGGCCGGAGCGACCCTCGGCGGCGAGGAGCCGCCGCTCTTCCCTTACATCGGCCTGCTGGTGAGCGGCGGCCACACGGCGCTCTACCGCGTCGATGGTCCTCTGCCTTCGCAGATGCGCGAGCTGGGGGGCACGCGCGATGACGCCGCTGGTGAGGCTTACGACAAAGTCGCCAAGCTGCTCGGCCTCGGCTACCCCGGCGGCCCCTGGATCGATCGGCTCGCCGCCGAAGGTGATCCGACCGCGGTCGACCTGGCAGCGCCCATGCCTCAACGCGACTCCCTCGAATTCAGCTTCTCCGGGCTGAAGACGAACGTGATGCGCTGGGTCCACGAGCACGGCCGCCCCACGAACGACGACCACCTGCGCAACCTCTGTGCAGCGTTCCAGCGTCGCGTGACCGACTCCCTCATCGCCAAGTCGATCGCCGCCGCCCGCCAGGAAGGCCTCGACACGATCGTGCTCGGCGGCGGTGTCGCCGCCAACCGCGAGCTACGCGCGCGTGGTCGCGAAGCCTGCGAACGCGCCGGCCTGCGCCTCGTCGTACCGTCCTTCGCCGCCTGCACGGACAACGCGGCGATGATCGCCTACGCCGGCGCGCGCCTGATCGAAGCCGGGGAAGACCACCGCCACGCTCTCACCATCTCGCCCAAGAGCATCCTGCCGCGCGTCACGCTGAAGGGCGGCGGCCCTCGCGAGCCCGCACCCGCACGCCGTCCACGCAGCGAGCGACGCGCAAAGCCCGGTCGCGAGCCGGGCCCATCCAACTGAACGAGCCGGCGAGCCGGGCCCGTCCACTGAACGAGCCGGCGAGCCGAGCCCGCCGTATCCGTGAATCTCAGCGCGCAGCGACTTCCTCGGGCGCCGAGATCAGGAACTCGACGTAGTCCTTCTTCAGCCGCACGCGGTAACCCGGAACGGTGCCCGCGAACTCGAAGCGAATGCTGGCGCCCCGAGCGGTGTTGCTGGCCTTGGCCATGGCGATGCGGCGGTCCCGCTTC
>DATIDO010000051.1:0-2724 GCA_035456245.1 Polyangiaceae bacterium | reverse complement strand
CAGGACGAAGAAGCCGCCGTTGATCCAGCCCTCGCCCACTTGCGGCTTCTCTGCGAAGCGAACCACCTGGCCTTGGCTCATCTCGATCTCGCCGAAGCGCGCCGGCGGACGAACGGCGGTGACCGTCGCGAGCTTGCCGTGTGCCTGGTGAAAGTCGAGCAACGAGCGGATGTCGATGTTCGACAGACCATCACCGTAAGTGATGATCATGCGGCGTCGCGTCGACTCCAATAGTTGTCTGACGCGACCGCCTGTCTGCGTCTCGAGGCCCGTGTCCAACAGATGAATGCGCCAGTCTTCGCCCGGAGCTCGGTCGATCTGAACGTGGCCCGAGCCCAGGTCGATTCGTAGATCGCTCCCGCGGTTGCGGTAGTTCAGAAAGAAGTCTTTGACGACGGTGCTCTTGTAGCCCAGGGCGATGACGAACTCCTGCACGCCACCGGCGGAGAAGGATTTCATGAGGTGCCAGAGCAGGGGCATGCCTCCGACCTCCACCATCGGCTTGGGCTTGACCTCCGTCTCTTCGGCCAGTCGTGTGCCGAGGCCTCCCGCCAAAATCCCGACAGGGGGTAGCGCTAGCTGTGTCATTCGTTTCCCTTCGCATAGAGGGCGCGGAACGCCTCGAAGCTCGCGACAATGTAGTCGAGGTGGACTTGCTCGAGACCTGGCCAGACACCCACCCAGAGGGAGCGGTTCATGGTGATATCGGTTTGACGGAGGTCGCCCACGACGCGGTGTGGGATCGACTCGAACGCGGGCTGTCGCAACAGGTTTCCGGCGAAGAGCGGGCGGCTGCCGATCCTGCGTTCCTCGAGGAAGCGTGCGAGGTCGGAGCGCGCGGCTGGCACGTGTTCGCGAAGCGTCACCGTGAAGCCGAACCAACTGGGCTCGCTGCGCGGCGTAGCCTGTGGAAGCAGGAACAGTGAGTCGAGGCCGCGTTCCCGGAAGGCCTGCGACAGGTACTCGTGGTTGCGTCGACGCTTGGCGACGAAATCGGTCAGGCGTGCGAGCTGCGCAATGCCGATGGCCGCCTGGAAGTCCGTCGACTTCAGGTTGTAGCCAATCTCGGAGTACGTGTACTTGTGGTCGTAGCCCCCTGGCAGGGTGCCGAGTTGCCAGTCGAATCGCTTGCCGCAGGTATCGTCGCAACCGGTCGCGCACCAGCAATCACGCCCCCAGTCGCGAAAGGACTCGACGATCTTCATGGTGGTCGGCGAGCGCCCGAAGACCGCGCCACCTTCCCCCGTGGTGATGTGGTGTGCTGGATAGAAGCTGAGAGTAGCCAGGTCCCCGAAGCTACCCACGTGTTTGCCGTCGAACGTGGCCCCCAGAGCGTCGCAACAGTCCTCGACGAGGAACAGTCCATGGCGCTTGCAGAAATCGCGGACCTTGGCGACATCGAAGGGGTTTCCCAGCGTGTGAGCCAGCATGACGGCGCGGGTGCGTTCGCTGCGGGCCTCCTCGAGGAGTGTCAGATCGGCGTTGTGAGTTGCCAGATCGACGTCGAGAAAAACCGGGATGCAGCCGTATTGGACCATTGGGGCCACCGTGGTCGGAAAGCCCGCTGCGACCGTGATGATCTCGGTGCCAGGCGCGAGGCGGCGCTCGCCGTGGCGTTTGCTGGTGAGCGCCGCAAAGGCGAGCAGATTGGCTGACGAGCCCGAATTGGTCATCGCCACCTTGCGTGTACCGAGACGCCCGGCCAGTTCGCGCTCGAACTGCTCGGTGAAGCGACCTGCCGTGAGCCAGAGGTCCAGCGAGGCATGTACGAGGAGCTCTAGCTCCTCGGCTCCGACGACCTTGCCGCTCGGGGGCACATAGGTCACCCCAGGCAAGAACGCGCTCTTCTTTTGCTCTTGGGCGAGGCATTCGCGCGCCGCGCGAACGACTTCTTCTCGCGTGCTCACGCTGAAACAGTGCCCGGGATGTTGCCAGTTGGCAACTGCGGCTACCGGTCGAGTCAGGTCCGGAATCTCGTGCAATATCCCCCAAACCTTGGGGGGCATGTGTGGGCGTGTGAGGGCTTCGGACGGCCCGGCCCAGCGACGGCGTGATCTCGGACCTCGCGGGCTCCGTATGGACGTGGGACTGGAGTTTTCGCCGCGAGTTGGTGCCGATCAGCGTGTGCCTTTCGGATGCGAGCGTCTATTCTCGACCGAGTTTCCGAAGCCACCAAAGTGCCCATGAGTGTTCGTCGAGTGCCGTCGTTTCTCTCACTGTCGCTCGTCGCCTACCTTGCGTCGCCCACGCTCGTCTTCTTGCTGACGTGGCCCATTCCGCTCGTGGGATGGACGGCTGCGTTGGCCCTGTGCTGGGGATGCGCGTGGATCCTTTGCGATGATGTGGTGATCGCTTCCCCGTCGACTGGACCGATCTCACTCGGCCTATGGTCGGCAATCTTCGCGGTGGCCCTGGCATGGGCATCGCTGGGCGGAGCAGGGCATGTCTTCTACGCCAACGAGTACGACTGGCACGTACGTGACGCCTTGCTGGCGGACCTATCCCGGCAGCTCGGCCCGTTGGTGGTGCGAACGAGCAGTGAGCCGAGTCTGTGGCTCCTGCGCTGTCCCCTGGGCTACTACCTTGTGCCTTCCATCTTGGCTCATCGGTTTGGGCTGCATTGGGCCCAGCTTTTCCTTTTTGGCTGGACGTTCTTTGGGGTCTTCCTGTCCTTCTCGCTCCTCGCCCGTCGATGGTCGAACTGGCGGGGTATGCTCGCAGTCC
>DATIDO010000050.1:0-2558 GCA_035456245.1 Polyangiaceae bacterium | reverse complement strand
TGCACTCATCACAAGCTCACCGCCGCCCCCTTCCCAGCACGTCTCGCCAGGAGTCTCATGCTCACGTGCCGCCGAGAAAGACCGTTCCAGCTGCGACGAAGTCCCGCACTACGAAGTCCGGCTCTCCGGCTGGCGCGCGCCCTGCCTCGGCCGCTGCCCCCGCCGCTGCCCCCGCGACCGGCACGGCCAAGACGCGCCGAGCGTCCGCCGCTGCGCCAGTCGAACTACAGGCCGCCCTCGACACCCTGCGCAAAGCAGGGACGGCCAAGTACCGAGCCGACATGGCGACGCGGTACGGCATCGTGACCCAGGCCGAAGTCTACGGAGTGCCGGTCGGCACCCTGCGCACGCTGGCCAAGAAGTGGGGCCCCAACCGGGAGCTCGCGCTCGCGCTGTGGAAGACCGGCAATCACGACGCGCGCATGTTGGCCACGATGCTCGACGAACCGGCGCGAGTCACCGCGACTCAGATGGATCGCTGGGCCGCCGACTGTGACAACTGGGCGCTCGTCGACACGGCCTGCTTTCACTACTGGGACAGCTCGCCGCACGCCTTCGGGCGCATCGAAAAGTGGTCGAGTGCGAAGGCCGAGTTCACCAAACGCGCAGCATTTGCCCTGCTGGCCAGCGCTGCCCTGCACGGCAAAGGCGACGACGAGAACCACCTGCGCGGCCTCGAGCTCATCGCGCGCGAAGCGAAGGACGAGCGAAATTTCGTCAAGAAAGCGGTCAGCTGGGCCTTGCGAGCGATCGGCGACAAAAAGAGCCCACGCCTGCGCAGCGAGGCTCGTGCGCTGGCGCGCAAGCTGGCCGAATCGACTCACCCCATCGAGCGTTGGATCGGCAAGGACGCGCTGCGCGCCTTCGCCAAGCCCCGAGGAAGCTCCCCGTCATGATTTTTCGCCAGCTGTTCGATCAGGACTCTGCGACCTACACGTACCTCTTGGGCGACGAAAAATCGCGCCAGGCCCTCCTCATCGATCCCGTGCTCGAGCAGTTCGACCGAGACGTTGCTCTGCTCGACGAGCTCGAGCTGCAGCTCGTCGCCGCGCTCGACACGCACGTTCATGCGGATCACGTCACCGCGCTCGGCCTCCTCGGGCAACGCCGGGGCGCCCGGACCATCGTTTCCGAGCGGGCCGGCTCGGTTTGCGCCGACAGGCTCGTGAAAGAGGGGGACCGGGTGCCGTTCGGACAGCTCGAGCTGGAGGTGCGTGAGACGCCTGGCCACACGAACGGTTGCCTGACCTACGTCTGCCACGACGCCGGCATTGCCTTCACGGGCGATGCCCTGCTCATCCGCGGTACCGGCCGCACGGACTTCCAGCAAGGCAGCTCTGCAGCCCTCTACCGCTCGGTGCACGAGCGCATCTTCAGCCTGCCCGAAGCTACGCTGCTCTACCCTGCCCACGACTACAAAGGCCGCACGGTGAGCAGCGTCGGCGAAGAGAAGCGGCACAACCCGCGCCTGGCCATCGGCAAGTCGCTGGCTGATTTCGAGCGTGTCATGGCCGAGCTGCACTTGCCTCGTCCCAAGAAGATGGACGTGGCCGTGCCTGCCAACCTGGCCTGTGGCGTCGCGCCCTTCGAGGCATCTTCCCTGCTGCCGGTCGACACCAGCTGGGCTCCTCTTTCTCTGGCCAGCAACGGCATCCCCGAGCTCGACGCCGCCTGGCTCGCCGAGCATCGTCACGAGGTCGAGGTGCTCGACGTGCGCGAACCCGATGAGTTCCGCGGTGAGCTGGGGCATCTGCCGAACGCCAAGCTGCTCCCGCTCAACTCCTTGGCCGCACGCGGCGTCAGCTTTGGTCCCGAACGCCCATTGGTCGTGGTTTGTCGCTCGGGCGGCCGTTCGGGAAAGGCCGCTCTGTTGCTGCGCGAGCGCGGTTTCACGCGCATCGCGTCGCTCGCGGGCGGGATGACGGAATGGAACGCTCGTGGGCTCCCCGTAGAGTACGGTGGAGCCCACGGCGTCGAGCGGCAGGGTTGACGGGTCGACGAATGGAGTCGAAAGGCAGGGCCCTGCCAGCCCGCCTCAGCGCACGCGGAACATGCGGAACGACCAGCCGGTGATGTCGAAGGCCGGCTCGGCTTCGACGCCGTTCGAGCGGTAGACCTTGGTCGAGCCGTAGTCGGCGCCGGGCACCATCGAGTAGACGTCGCCGTCGACCTTCTGGTGGATGATGGCGCCACTGTTCCAGTCGATCGACTCGATGGGAGCAGCGTCACCCGAGGCCGGATCGTAGCTCCAGAGCTGCCAGTTCAGGCCAGCGACGGGCGTGAAGGGGTCCTCGGCGTTCTCGATGTCGGCGCGCACCTCGTCGAAGACGGACAGCACGAAGCGGCCCTCGCCTGCGTACAAGAAGGCAGCGCCCTCGTGGCCACCGGTGATGTCGGCGAAGTTGGTGACGGTGACCTCCTCGGTCGCTGGATCGATCGCGGCCACGCAGTTCTGCGCGGTCCCCAGCACGTAGTGGGTGCCGACGCCGCCGGTCCAGTTGCTGAAGTACAGCGTGCCGTCGTCGTCCTTGGTGACGTAGTCCATGCCGGGGCACGGG
>DATIDO010000049.1:0-4244 GCA_035456245.1 Polyangiaceae bacterium | reverse complement strand
TACTACTTTCTGATCGCGGCGCGAGTGAAGCAGTCGCGACTCGTGCGCTACTGAGTCGCCCAAGGCGGGGGGAGCGGCGATGGTAGGGACCGGAGGCTCACGAAGCATGGCTCGGAATGTGCGGGTGTGGATGCTCCTGAGCGCTGGTTGGTCGCTGGGTGCCTGCACGACCAGCGATCCCGGTCGCGAGGGCGAGCGCGCGCAGGCCGCCGCCGCTCCGCGCCCCGCAGCCAAGCCGGAACTGGCGCCGTCCGTGGGGCCAGCCACCCCGCCCACCACCCCGCCCACCACCCCGCCCACCCTGAAGGCCGAGCCGACAGGTAGCCTTGCACCGCAGACCGATGGCCAGGCCTGCAATCGCCTGCCTTTCTTCGACTTCTACCGGAACGCGCGGCTGATCACGCGAGACGAGCCGAGCGAGGTTCGATTGCAGATCCACATCGACTATCACACGGGCGCCGGATGCATCGCGCCCGATGGCTATGGCACGGACTTGATCATCGCCTTGGCTCTGCGCGCCGAGGGCTCGGGATGCTTCATCGAGGGCGCGCAGATGAGAGCAGTCGACTGGGGCCAAGGGACGACGCCCGAGGCGCCGGGCAGAAAGCTGCGATTCGACTTTGCACCGTTCGAGGCCTTGCAGCGCGTCGATCTGAGACAGCCCGAAGTCGCCGCGGTGGCCCTCCACAGTCCTGGCCATGCGGTTTCGGCGCTGCTCCGCCGCACGGGTGTCCTCTGGTACGAGGAGACGCGGCGTGATTCGGTGCTCCACACCGACGTGGACACCCAAGGCGAGGCGACCGGGTGCTGTTGGCCGGCGACCAGCACCCACTACCGCGAATACGGGGTCTACGACTGAGCGCTCGCCCCCCGCCGAGTGCCCGGCCGGCGCCCGGGGCGCGTTCGCCTTGCGTGGCCCGGCACGTCCGCCGATAGAGCCTCGGGAGAAACGTGACCCAGCGACTCGGCCTTTCCGGCATCTACAACCATCGAGCGGTGGATGACACGCTGGGCACCTCCGGCCAGCCCACCGTCGCTCAGCTCTCGGAGATCGCAGCCGCCGGGTACGAGGTAATCATCAACCTCTCCCTGCACGATGATCCTCGGTACTCGCTGCCGGACGAGCGAGGCTCCGTCCTGTCACTCGGTCTCGAGTACGTGCACATTCCCGTCGTGTTCCAGGCACCGGACGAAGGCGAGTTGCTGGCCTTCTTCGCGGCCATGGAGGCCAGCGAGGGCAAGCGGATCTGGGTGCACTGCGCGGCCAATATGCGAGTCTCGGCCTTTCTGGGCTTGTTCCGGGTCATTCGGCAAGGCTGGGCGCACGAGCGCGCCTTCGAGCTCTTGCGCGGCCTTTGGGAGCCGGACGAAGTGTGGTCGGCGTTCATCGGTCGCATGCTGGAGAAGCACGCGCCGACGACTCAGGGATTCTGACCTTCGGGGTGCGGATCGACCGGGGCAGGATCGGCCTTCGCCTCGGCCGGCGCTGCCTCGAAGGCGTAGTTCAGCCACAACAGGAAATCGTGCTCGTGCATGGGCGGGCTCGCACTGGGCAGGAAGCGATCCATGTAGCCGACGCGGATCGTGAACGGCTTGCGGCGAAAGCCCACCATGAGGCTGGCCCGGGTCTGATCGAGGAAGTTGGTGCCGACCTGATCGCCGGCGTTGACGAGCAGCTCGATGGCGGGTTGCAGGAACCACTCACCGTAGCTGGCCTTGACCAGTGAGTAGGTGAGGGCCGTCTGCGCACGGAACCGTGGCACCGCGATCCAGCCATCGACGATCTGGCCGCTCTCGGTCTTCTGGCGAAAGCGCAGCTCGGCTCGGAGGCGCTCGGAGAAGCCCCAGTCGTCGCCGAATTTTGCGGGTAAGACCAGCTGCGCCCAGGGGCGATGCTCCTGTCGAGTGAGCGAGCCATCGCCGGGATCCGTCAGGGCGTAGGCGTAACCTCCGGTGAGGACGGGTCCGGCGGCGAAGGTGTAGCTGAGGCCCGGACGCAAGACGAAGAAGGCACGGTTGTCGTAGTGCGTATCGAACCAGATCGACCAGCGTCGGTTGATCTGCCAATCGGTCATCAGGCCGATCCAGATCGCGCCGGTGTGTTGCCGCGCACCCGGATCGGGCGGTGGCGTTTCTTGCGCGTGGGCCCCGGGGGCCGACAACGCTATCCAGCAAGCTAGCGCGGCTGCAGTCAGACGCGCGGCCGTTCGACGAACGGTGGGCGAGGACATGGGCGCTTCTTGGCAGCATTCCTGGGTCGATGCGAGCGGAGGACGCAGAAGTTCTGGGGAAGGGGCGGTCCTCGGGCTTCCATGGAATGCCTTGCGCCGGCCGTACGTTGTGCAGGGGTGCGCCGACGCATGGGGCCCCGTGGGTGTAGGCTGCTACGCATGCCACGGCAGCGCTCGACCGCGACGGGCCAGGCGGCGAGTGCCCCGGGCTGGCTCGCTTGTCTGGCGGTGACGTTGGCCGTGGGGTGCGGCAAGTCGCCGAGGCCCGAGGCGACCCGTGGTGAGGCGAGCAGTGTTCGCGGCAGCGCCGCGCGCGGCTCTGCTGGGAGCGGCGCTGCTGCGAGCCACGACGCCTCACGGCCTGGAGCTCCCGTGAACTCGCCCGCGAAACGCAGCATCGACCTGATTCACGGCGCCGCGACGTCGGTCGTCACGTCCTCGCACAAGGACGAGTCGAGCCTCGCCGAGTTCGCGCTGGATGAGTACGCGGCGACCGCTTGGAGGCCCAATCCGCCCGATCCGGCTCCGTGGATCGAAGTGGAGTTTGCCGAACGAGCGACGCTCGAACGCTTGTCGTTCGAACTGGAGCCCCCCAACCGCGCAGGAGCGCCGCCCGTTGCTCGGGGCTCTTCCCACATCGACGTCCTCTTGGATGGTGCACCAGCGGCACGTCTGGAACTCGGCCAGACGCACCTGGAGCTAGCGAAGCCGATGAGCGTTGGGCGGGTCCGGCTGGTCCTTCCGGGCGAGAAGGCGCGAGGTGGCCGGGGCCTGGCGGGCCTGCGCCTGGAAGGCTCGGCTCCGGGGGCCTCGCGGCCAGCGATGACGCCCGAGAGCTACGCCCAAGGCCGCAAGCAGCGCGGGCTCGGTTTGATCCGCGACTGCAGCGAGGGAGCGCCGTTCACGAGCACCGAGGAAATCTGCGAGCGCTGCCGGAGCACCAACGAGTCGGCGGGCGACGGGGGGAAGTTTCGCTGCACGGTCGGTGAGCCCTTCGCCGTATCGGGAGAGCGACCGGCGACCGTGCGGGAAACACGCTGGCTCCAGGTCGAATCGTCGGACGAGTATGACTCCTACGAGGAGAATTTCCTCGGAGTACTGACTGCGCTCGGCTGGCAGACGTTGCCACTGTCGCCTCACACCGAAACCGACGTTGGTTCGTGCCCCGGCATGTCCGACGGTGGCGTGGTCGAACCGCAGCTGCGTTGGCAGGACGGGCGGTTGGTGGTCGAGCAGGTGAGGTGGCGCTACCGCGGGCGAATGGCCGTTGCGGGGGAGCCAGCCACCGCCGGAGTACGTACGCTCGAGGTGTGCGAGGTGAAGGGCCCCCTGCAGTGTCGGGGCCACGTAGTCGCGTTCGGCCGTCCCGAGGCCACTTTCGGCGAAGAAGTCGGTGATCCGATCACGTCGGCTCCCCGAACCTGGGAGTGGGAGCGCGGCTACGAGCTGCGGAGCGATGGCGTACTCCGCTTTGGCCCCTGTTTGGCCCCCACTGCGGGCGCAGCGCCCCGTGAGGTACCCTGCCTGGCGCCCGGTCACTCGACCTTCTTGTGAGTCGGGGCGGGTGAGGGGAGGCGAACTCAGAAAATGGACCGCAGGGACTTCCTGTCGCTCGCATCCCACGGGGCCGGCGCCCTCGCCTTGGGTGGCTGTGAGAGCGAACGAACCGAGGTGGCGCGCCGTGCTGCGCCTTCCGAGCTGACTCCTCCTGCAGTCCCACCGACAGTCCCACCGGCGTTGCCCGTGGGGGCACCCGAGCCCGAGCCGGCCGCATCGACCCTCGAAGAGCTGGCTCAGCGCCTGGAGGGCCGTCTCCTCCTACCCACCGACGCGGACCACCAGCGTCGGCGGTTGCTCAACAACTCGGCTTTCGATCGAGTCGTTCCGCGGGCGATCGCCGAAGTCCGCTCGCCGGACGACGTGTCACGGTGCATTCGCTTCGCCCGTCGCGCCCGAGTCCCCTTCGCCGTGATGAGCGGCGGACACTCCTACCTCGGCGCGTCCACGGGGACT
>DATIDO010000048.1:0-8658 GCA_035456245.1 Polyangiaceae bacterium | reverse complement strand
AGACTGCGAGGAGAGAGCTCGAGGCCGGATGGCGGTGAAGGCCGATGCGGTACCTCTCGCTGGGGAACGCCGCGCTGCGGAGCGTCCGCGACGGAAGTCAGACCTGGCAGTGAATCCAGCTCGGCACGGGGCACACGAGCCGCTGGCGGCACGAGCGGCGCTTGCAGTGTGGCGGACGAAGCGCCTGGTCCGGGTCCCGGCCGCACCGACTCGAGACCGACGCCCGTGTTCACGCTGCGAGCAGAAGACGAGCCGCGACTGACCACGCTGCCGAGTTCGTCCCGCAAACCCAGCGCCGCTACCAGCGGATCCCAGAACTCGGCGATCGTCGCGTACCGATCCCTGGGATCGACGGCCAAGGCGCGCGCGAAGACCGCCTCCACGGCGTCGCTGACGGCTACACCCACCGCACGGGGCGTGGGGCGCCGCGCCGGATCGATGATCGTCCCCAACATCTCGGCGTGATCGCCGACGATGACTTCCGAGCCCTTCGCCGCCTCGACGAGCGTGAGAGCCAGCCCCCACACGTCGGTCCACCTGCCCGTCTGACCGAAGCGGCGTGGCGCCCACTGCTCCGGCGCACCGTAGGCCGGAGAGAACGCGACGAAGGCGTTGCCCGTTTGGCTCGCCTTGCCGGCGAGCTGCCCGGCTGCGGACTTCACCTTGCCGATGCCGAAGTCGAGGATCTTCGCCAGATCCTCGCTGCCTTGCCGGGAGATGAAGAGGTTCTCCGGCTTCAGATCGCGGTGGATCACGGCTACGCCGCCGCCTTCGCCAGGTAGATCGTGAGCTTGCTGCAGCGCTGCCGCGACCGGGTGAAGCAACCGCACCAAGGCGACGAGCGTCAACGGCGGGCGGCCCTGCTCATGGCGACGCAGGATGATCGAATCGAGCGTCCTGCCCTCCAGCCACTCGAGCGCCATGAAGGGGACGAGCCGGCCGTCTTCAGCGTGGAACGCATCCACGTTGAGCGGACGAACGATGGCCGGGATCTGACTGGAAAGGCGGAACATCACCTCCGCTTCGGAGCGGAACTGCTCCAAGAAGGCGCGCCGATCCGACTCCGACATTTCGTTCGGGATCTTCAGGCACTTGAGCGCCACCTTGGCTCGAAAGCCCTTGTGATGCGCACGGTAGACGACGCCGAATCCCCCTTCGGCCACTACGTCCTCCACCTCGTAAGTGCGCGCGACGATGCGGCCCACGATGCCGAAACGATCCTCCGCCATCCTCAGCTGCGCCCCTGCGCTTTCCCCATCGCAGCAGACTACACGAGAACTCCCGGCTCACGAGGCCCTTGCCGGCCCCTTCCAACCACCGACCAATCGGCCGCGCGCACTCGTACCCACATTTCTCGCGACGCTCGGAGAACCTTTCGCCACGCCACGCGTACGAATCCCCCATGAGGAACGCGCTGACGCTGGGGATGGGCTGGTTGGTGGTGGGGATGGGGATCGTGGCGTGCACGACCTCGAAGGCCGGAGGCACACCCGACGCGGCAACGGGTGGGACCGGAGCCGTCGGCAACCAGGGCACGCAGGCCGTGGCGGTGGCCGGGCAGCCCGACGCAGCCCGTGAAGCCTTCCACTTCCAACCTCGGGTCCACGAACCCCACCCGATGCCCGCAGTCGCGCCGCTGCCCCCCCTCCCGGCCATGCCCCGGTTCGTCGACGGGGCGGCTCGCTGCTTCCCGCGGCAGCCCGACTACTACGGCTATGGCCCCCAGAAGCGCCCGTCTCAGACTCGCATGTCGGCCTCCAGTGGCTACGGTGGCTTGGGCGCATCCGGCACCGGCTCGGGTGGCGGTGGACGCCTCGGCGGCTCCCACTCTGCGCCCAAAGCGGCTGCCGGAGCGGCCGACGCGAACAGCGCCCCGGCCACCGCTCAGGCCGCCCCGGCTGCAGAGGCCAAGCGAAAGGACGACAGCTACGGCGTTCCGGCCTCGCGACCCGCCAGCCCCGCGCCCAGCCCGGCAGCCACCACGGCGCCCGGCACTGCCCCTCCCCAGGACCGCGCTCGCTACGAGGCCAAGGGCGAGAGCGAACGCGATGGCAACTACGACAAGCGTTCAGCCGACGAGCCGATGCCCCAGCACTACCAGGGCCGCCAGCCCGACTGGGGCGCCGCCATCTACCTGTCCAACGACGACACGATGAGCCTGTCTTCGGCGCAGCGCGTCATCTGGGCCATCGACCACTACGCGCCGGTCCCCGCGTCCCAGGTCCGGCCGCACGAACTGCTCAATTACTTCTCCTTCCAGACGCAGCCCGTCGCCCTGGACCACGACTTCTCGGTCCTCCCCAACATCGCCCCCAGCACCGAAGATCCGAACCTGCTGACGCTCAGCCTCTCGGTGCAAGGACGGCCCCTGACGCAGTCCAGCCGGCGCAACGCCAACTTGGCCTACGTCATCGATCGCTCGGGCTCGATGGCCGCCGAGGGCCGCATGGAATACCTGAAGCGCGGCCTGCTCCGCTCGCTGCGCGAGCTGAAGATGGGCGATGTGGTCCACCTCGTGCTGTTCGATACGAACAGCTGCGATCTGGCGCAGAACTTCGTGGTCGGCCGTGACTCGATGGCCCGCATGGAGCAGTTGATCGGCCAGATCCAGCCGCTCGGTTCCACCAACCTGCACGACGGCCTGACGCAGGGCTACGCGGCGGTCGATCGCACCTACCAGCCCACCTACACCAACCGCGTGGTGCTCGTCACCGACGCCATCGCCAACACCGGTGTGACCGACGAGAACCTGATCTCGATGGTCGGCAAGCACTACGACGAGCGCAAGGTGCGCCTGAGCGGTGTCGGCGTGGGCTCCGACTTCAACGACTCGCTGTTGGATGGCCTGACCGAGCGCGGCAAGGGCGCCTACGTGTTCCTGGGTAGCGAGGCCGAGGTGGACGCAGTCTTCGGCAACCGCTTCGTCTCGCTGATCGAGACCATCGCTACCGACGTGCACTTCCGCCTGCATTTGCCGCCATCTTTGGCCATGCAGACCTTCTATGGCGAAGAGGCCTCGACCTCCAAGGAGCGGGTCCAGTCGATCCACTACTTCGCCAACACCTCGCAGCTGTTCCTGAGCGACCTGATCTCGCGTGACCGCGCCCTGCCTGCTCGCGACGACCTCATGCTCACCATCGAGTACCAAGATCCGGAGTCGGGCGCGGCTCGCGTCGAGGAGTTCGCTTGGAACCTGGGCGCCATTGCCGGCCGCGCACCCAACCTGGACAAGGGCATGTTGCTCAATGTCTTCGCCCGAGAGCTGGCCTCGATCTCGGAGCGCCCCGTCCCGGGCGGCTACTACGAGCGCGCAGGCGGCTGGAACGACAGCTCGGCAGCCCAGCGCTGCTACCAGGTGCGCTCCGATCTCGAGCGCCTCGGGGCCGGTCTGACCCGGGATCCGGAAGTGCAGCGGGTGCGTGGTCTCTGGGATCGGGTTTGCTCGCGCTACGTGCCGGTGCAGCCGGTCTACCAGCCGCCCGTGTACCGGAATCCGCAGCCCGAGCCGCGCCCGCCGACGACTCAGCCGCCCACGGAGTGGCCTGCACAGCCCCCCACCCGCAACAACGACTACGCCCCACCGTCGGGCTGGCCCAGCGCCAGCAAGTGAGCCGACCGTGAGTCCGGCGAAGGTCGGGCGAAGTCGGGCGTGAGAGAGGCTCCGGGGAACCGGGGCCTCTCTGCTTTTCGTCAGATTTCGGGCTGAGCCGCGCGGGACGCGGTCGGCAGCTGGTAGGCGATCGACGGCGGAGCGCTCGAGTCCAGCTTCGAGGTGCGCTGGTCGACCAAGAGCACAATCAGCTCCGAGTCGCGCCCGAGTTCAATCCGGGCATCTCGCCCCGGGGCGAGCGGCGAAGTCGTGTTGTTGCCCCGCACACCCAGCAGGGTCAGACCGGCGCGCTGCGCGCGATTCTGCAGCTCCACGAAGCGGTAGCTGCCGCGAGCCAGGCCGAGCAGTGTGGCCTTGACGATGCGGATCTCCGCGCCGCCGGGCCGCACGATGTCGTCGAACACCGCATGAAGCTCGCGGTACAAGCACACCTGCGTCAGGAGCAAGCTGGGGATGGCCGCGCTCTGGACCACGGTCAGCTCGCGCCGCTGGAGCAGTTCGGCGTTCTCGCTGCGCAAGATCTCCACGCTGATGCGCGGACGGCGGAAGTCGTGGGAGCGCTCGAGCAACTCCTCGAGCGTCAGCCAGCCCAGGATGGTGCGCGCGTCACTCTCGGCATCCGTCTCGAAGCGGTCGCTCGCCACCAGGATGACGTGGTCGTATTCGCCGAACTCGAGGTGACCCAGATCGCGGCGCGAGGTCATGTCACCCTCGAAATGGCGCACCAGCGCGGCCCGGCGGTGCGGGCACATGCGGTGAATCAGCCGCTCGCGCTCGACGATCGGGGTGAGCGCAAAGATGTCGATCTGCGCTGCCTCCAGCTCGCCCGAGCCGAGCGCATCGATCAGGGCCGGCACCTTCCGGCTCCAACCCAAGAGCAGCACCCGGCGCGGCTCGTCCACGATCTCGATCTCACGCTCAACCACGTCCGTGGGAATCATCACCTGCGCGTCGAGTTCGAAGCGGGTCGTGTCCCGCAGATCGCTCGCCAGAGTGATCAGGCGATCGCCTTCGACCACCACCTCGTCGGGGCGTGGGTTGGCGATCGGCAAGCCATCGCGCAGGATGCCGAGCACCACGGCCTGCGGGATCAGGTGCGCCAACTCCTCGACGCTTCGCCCCACCAGTCGTTGAGCGGGGCTGACGTAGAGTCGGTGACCATCGGGTTGTGCCAGCAGCTCGTCGAAAATGGCCAGCGTGCCAGGACATTTCACGTCCTGCGCCAGCATCCACGCCACCATCTGCTCGGTCGGCACTACCTCGGAGTCCCCGCGGTACGCGCGCCGGCCAACGGCGGCCTTCTCGTCGCTCGACACCTCGGCAACCAGCACGGGCGGGTTCTCCGGTGCGGCCTCACGCATGGCTTGACCGAGCGCCATCAGCACCTTCACCGCGTCCTCGTCGCGCGTCGTCCAGCCGCTCCCTCGCTCGTCGTCCGAGGGCACCAAAATGGCGCTTGCCCGCAAGAAATCGACGCGCTCCAAGTGCTCCACCCGGATCGGCGAGCCGTGACGCACCGTGAGCGCCGACTTGCGGAAATGGCTACCCAGCCCGAGCTCCAGCTCGTCCAGGATCTCCTGCGGCTTGCGCTCGGAGAGGATGGCCACGTGCAGTTCGCTGGTGCCGCGCAAGCGCAAGAATCGCTTCACACGTCCCGACGAAGAAAACAGCTCGTTCACGATCGCCGCCGTGCGGTTGGTCCAACCGATGATGACGATGTGGTTGCGGCGAACGATGGGGGTCACGCCCGACGCCAAGGCCCCCATCGTGCTGGTGAACCACTGCGTCATGATGGCGACGAGCGCACCCAGGAAGATCACGTAGCCGCCCACCGTGATGACGGTGGAGAGAGTGCGCAAGAACACCCCTCGGTCGTCACCCAGGTAGCCAGGATCGGTGAGGCGGAGAAAGGCCCACCAAATGGCCTCCGGAAAGCCGCTGAACTGGTCGGAGTAGACGTGACCGAGCACGCCGCCCACGACCGAGATCAATCCAATCAACCAAGCGACCAAGAGCAGCCTCGACAGAGGCCCGCGCATCAAAAAGCGCTCGAACTCGTAGCGGAACCAGAGCGACAGCCGATCCAACACGGCCGGCACTCTAGGAGCGTCTCGGCGCTTGCGGAAGCCCACGGGTCGTTGGATTGTCGCCAGCATGCCCCAGCTGCAGAAGAGCCAGTGTCCCCACTGTGGCGCGCCTCTCCAGATCCCCGAAGGGGCCGAGCAGGTCGTCTGCGCCTACTGCAGCCACACGTCGCTGCTCCAGCGTCCCGATCGGCCGGCGCGAGTCAGCACCAGCGCGGACGTGCACGTCATCCCGTGGCAGCCCCCTCGGCGGAGCATGCTGCCGTTCTTCCTGATTGCTGGCGTCACGGCCCTGTCCGGATTGATCGGCGCGGTCGTGTTCCTCTCGGCTGCTACTCCCTCGACCTCGGGTCGTCAGGACGTTCTCCAGCAGCTCGGCCAGGTCGCGAAGGCGGCGACGGAACGCACCTATTTCGACGACCACCCGTTCACCTTCGATGTGAACGGAGACGGGGTCCTCGATGTGTTGGGGCGGAACAAGCTCCCCTCGGGCCCCTGCTGGTTCGCAGCCTTCGACGGTAAGTCGGGCGAGCCCATCTGGAAGACCGAGCCCATCGCCAAGGACGCCTGCGAGTCTGGATCCATGCGAACTCTCGTCGGTGACGTGCTGATCAGCGTCGATGCGCTCGGCAAGGCACAGGCCTACGACGCGAAGAACGGCCAACCACGTTGGGCGGGCCTCCTGGGCGAGACCGCACGAAGCGCTTGCGGAACGGCAGATTGGCTGAAGATCGCCAAGAGCGATCGGCAAGACGTCGTATTGGCGCCTGCAACGGGCAAGCCTGCCGAGGCTCCGAAGACGAAGGACTGTCCCGCTCTCGCCACCTCGAGCAAGGACTCGAACCCCGGCCAACGCATCATCGGCTGGTCCGACTTCGACGACTACGGCTTGCCTTCCCTCCACGCCATCCAGGGGCTCTCGGCCCACCGCGCGCTCGTGGTCGACGGTAGCGACGTGGCCTTCATGCTCGGCTCGAAGTCGGCCGGCAGCCAAGTGGCCATGATCGCCGCCGTCCAGAAGAAGAAGGTGCTCTGGTCGGACGTCGTGCCGGGGGTCGATCCCCTCACCACCAAGGTGAACGTCACCACCCAGCTCGCTGCTTACGGCGACGGCAAGCTCGTCGTCCCCTATGCGCTGAAGGACTCGGACGGTGGCATGCGCATGGCGGCCTTCGATACCGCTACGGGACGCCGCATTTGGGACGTTCAGGTCCACGAGCGCACTCAGGTCGACGGTGGGCTCACCGTCGCTGGTGACACGGTCTACTACGGCAGTTGGACGGCGCTCTACGCGCTCGATGCGAAGACGGGCTCCCGACGCTTCGTCATCGGCACCGAGTTCTGAGCGCCGCCTGAGCGCTGGTCCGAGCCGGGTGTAAATTTTCGTCGACGACTGTCTTGCAGGCGGTCGTCGACGTAACGCGCAGCGTGCCGTTCCGTGGGACCGTCTTCGAATCCGCCTTCGAAAACATCTGCGAGAACAGTCGCGCAGCAATCCTCGGACCCAGCTTCATCTCGCTGTTCGATCTCGCTTCTCCCACTCGGGTTGCGGTGGCAGCGCTTTCGGTCGCGATGATAGCTTCCCGGCGCGCCGCACCCCGCGGCCACCGAGAGACAGCTGCATGAATCGCACGGCAGGATTGGGTTGGTTGGCAGGCTTGGTTTCCGTACTGGCAGCGACCGCCTGCGCGAACGATGGCTTCACTCCCGATGACGACTCGACCACCACGGGCACCGGTGGAGCGAGCGCCGCCACGGGCGGTGGACCGAGCACCTCCACGGGAGGGCAAGCCGAGCTACCCTCCGACTGCAGCGCAGTCACCGACGCCTGTCCCTTCGAGGCCGGCATCGAGCACCACTGCGTCAAGCGCTTCGGCCTCGGCGTGAACTACGCCTGGCGTGACTTCGCCTCCGACTTCGGAGGCCTGGCGGCGTGGAGCCTCGGAGGTGTCACGGCCAATGCGGCGAGTTACGACGCCGACCTGGCCCTCATGCGCGAGAACGGCGCCAGCATCGTGCGCTGGTGGATGTTCCCCGATCTACGGGGAGATGGCGTGCTGCGCGACGGTGCGGGGAGTCCGACGGGGCTCTCCGAGACGGCCGTCGCCGACATTCACAAGGCTCTGGAGCTCGCGGCCAAGAACAACCTCTCCATCACGCTCACGCTCTTCTCGTTCGACGACTTCCGTCCCACGCGCACCGAGGGCGGTGTCTCGATCCCCGGGCTCTCTGCGCTGCTCGGCACGGCCGAGGGCCGGACGACGCTGGTGAACAACGTGGTCGTGCCAGCTGCACGCGCGGTGGCATCGAGCCCCAACGCGTCGGCCTTGTTCGGCTGGGACGTCATCAACGAGCCTGAGTGGGCCATCGCACCGACCGGCAGCGCACCTACGGGCGGTGAGTTCGATCCCAACGACGAGCTGACACCAGTAGCGCTCGCCGACATGAAGGCCTTCATCTCGGAGGCACTCACCGCGCTTGCGGCCGAGACGCCGACTGCCGAGCGAAGCGTCGGCTGGGCGGCAGCCAAATGGGCCTGGGCCTTCACCGACATCACTGGCGTCACCTTCCACCAGCCGCACATCTACGCTTGGGTGAACGACTACTGGCCCTACACCACGCCCCCAGCCGACTTGGGCTACGGCCCAGGTCCCGTCGTGATGGGTGAGTTTTACATGATGGATGGCCCCTTCGGCGCCACGCCGACTTTCCAAGCGGTGCTCGACAGCTGGTACACGGCTGCCTATGCGGGCGCGTGGGCATGGGACTACTACGGCGCCCACATCAAGACGCCGGCCGACGCAGGCCTGGATCTCTCGCTGGTCGGCGACTTCGCCACCGCACACGGCTGTTCGGTCTCGTACTGAAGGATCGGCTGTCGTGAGTCGTGGACTCGGCCTCGCGGCTGCCATCGGCCTCGGCGTACCCGTGGCCTCGCTCGCCCTGTGGTGGCTCTTGGCTCCG
>DATIDO010000047.1:0-4082 GCA_035456245.1 Polyangiaceae bacterium | reverse complement strand
ACTTTGCCCCCCCCCCGGTGCCCGCGGTGCCCGGCGCGGCAGATGCACTTCCCGCGCTGCGTACTCTGGGCAAGAGTATTTACGACATTGGCAAGACGCTGCGCGCTGCGGATCCCGCGTCCGCTTTCGCTTTTCGACTGGCGCGAACCGGAACCTGGCTTTCGGTCAAACAGTTGCCCCCCTCCGAGGGGGGTAAGACCAAAATCCCTCCGCCTCAAGCCGCCGATACCAAGAAGCTCCAGGGCTTCTTGGAGCAGCAGCAGTGGTCGGCGCTCGTCGCTTCGGCGGAGGAACTGGCCGGACGTTTCCTCTTCTGGCTGGACGCCCACCGGTTCGTGGCGGTTGGCCTCGAGCGTCAAGGAGCACTCTTCCAGGATGCACAAAAGGTAGTGGTCAATGCGTTGTTGGCCTTCGTCGACGAGCATCCCGGGGTAGTCGGACTTTCGTTCGCAGACGGCACACCGTTCGCAGACGAGGCCACGAAGACCTGGCTCGACGAGCGGCGCGCAGCGGCGGGTGGCGGAGGTGGGGCAGGCGCCGCCGCAGGCAGCGCTCGTGTCGACGAAGAAGAGGTTCAGCTGCGTGAGCGCTTCGAGGAAGCGCGGGAGCTGGTGCAGGGCGGCAAGATCGGGGAGGGGCTGGGGCTAGCCATGCAACTGGCTCGACGTGGGGCAGATGCGCGCGCCCGGTTTCGCGCTCGACTCGAGACGGCGGTCATGGCCCTCAAGGGGGGAAAGCCGGAGCTGGCCCGTCCTTTGCTGGATGGCCTGGTTCGTGACGCCGACCAGCACGGGCTGGAGCAGTGGGAGCCGGAGCTCTGCGCACGGCTCTACGAATCATTGCTCAAGTCCCGGCAGTCGGGCGCAAAGGGAGCGGCTGCGATGCCCGCTCTGGGGGCGCTCAGCGATTCGGAGGCGTTCGATCGCTTGTGCCGCCTCGATCCGGGGGCGGCCCTACGCCTGGCGGGTGCCTGAGAGACTGGTTTCTGATGATGATTTTACCCAAGCCAACTGCTATGGCTGGGCTGGATTGCGGGGCATTTGCTCCGAGAGTGAACGGGAAACGAAAGGGTCCGGAGGATGGCCAAAGAAGGCTCGGTAGCGCCGCAAGAGCGCGTCAACATCACGTACAAGTCGGCGACGGGGGATGCTCAAGAAGAGGTCGAGCTGCCGCTGAAGATGCTGTTCATCGGTGACTACACCGGGCGAGCGGACGACACCCCGCTCGAGGAGCGGTCGCCGATCAACATCGACAAGGACAACTTCCAGGACGTGCTGAAAGAGCAGAAGCTCGCGGTGACGATGGGGGTTCCAGATCGCCTGAGCGCCGACGGCAGTGGTGAACTCGCCGTTTCACTCAAGTTCAACAAGCTTGCGGACTTCGGTCCAGACGCGCTGGTCGAGCAGGTGCCGGAGCTGAAGAAGTTGATGGAGCTGCGCAATGCGCTGACGGCCCTCAAGGGGCCGCTGGGTAACGTGCCGGCGTTCCGTCGCAAGATCCAAGCGATCCTGCAGGATGAAGCGGCCAAGGCGAAGCTGCTGGCCGAACTCGGAGTGAAGGGCGCTTGAGCGCGCGGAAAGTGTAGGAGAGAACGATGTCCGAAGAACAAGCTTCCGCAGCGGGAAATACCGTCCTCCAAGAGGGCTCGCTCCTCGACCAGATCTTGCTCGAGACCAACCTGTCGCCCAACGACGAGGGCTACAGCGTTGCCAAGGCCGGCGTCGAGGCCTTCGTCGCCGAGCTGTTGTTGCCTCAGCGCGCCAACGAGAAGGCAGACAAGGCTCTCGTCGATCAAATGATCGCCGAGATCGATGTTCGTCTGTCCAAGCAGCTCGACGAGATCATCCACCACGGCTCCTTCCAGAAGCTGGAGTCGGCGTGGCGGGGACTCAAGTTCGCCATCGATCGGATCGACTTTCGCGAGAACGTCCGCGTCGAGGTGCTGAATGTATCCAAAGAAGACCTGCAGATGGACTTCGAGGATGCTCCCGAGATCACCAAGAGCGGGCTCTACAAGATCGCGTAGACGGCCGAGTTCGGCCAGTTCGGCGGCAAGCCATACGGCGCCATCATGTCGAACTACGACTTCGGCCCGGGCCCTCAGGACGTCGCGCTGTTGCAGAGTTGTGCGGCTGTCGCTGCGATGTCGCACGCGCCGTTCTTCGGTGCGGCGGGGCCGCAGTTTTTCGGCAGTTCGGACTACCTGAACATCCCCAACCTCAAGGACTTGAAGAGCATCTTCGAGGGGCCGCAGTACGCCAAGTGGCAGGGATTCCGTGAGAGCGATGACGCTCGCAACGTGGGTCTGCTCATGCCGCGGTTCTTGCTGCGCTTGCCCTACGGTCAGAACACGGTTCCTGCCAAGTCGTTCCAGTACGAGGAGCAGGTAACCGGCGAACACCAGAAGTACCTTTGGGGCAACGCCACGTTCGCCTTCTCAACCCGCGTCGCCGACAGCTTCGCCAAGTTCCGCTGGTGTCCGAACATCATCGGACCTCAGGCAGGCGGAACGGTCGACAACCTCCCGCTCCATCAGTACGAGGCGATGGGCGAGACGCAGACCAAGGTGCCGACCGAGATCATGATCTCGGAGCGTCGCGAGTTCGAGCTGAGCGAGGAAGGCTTCATTGCGCTGACCTATCGCAAGGACTCGGACAACGCCTGCTTCTTCTCTGCAAACAGCACGCAGAAGCCGAAGTACTTCGGGCAATCGCCGGAGGGAAAGGCAGCCGAGCTGAACTACCGCCTGGGCACCCAGCTGCCCTACCTGTTCGTGACCTGCCGCATCGCCCACTACCTGAAGGTGCTGCAGCGTGAGCAGATTGGTACCTGGAAAGAGCGCCAGGACCTGGAGAACGAGCTCAACAAGTGGATTGGTCAGTACGTTGCCGACATGGATTCCGTCACCCCCGCGGTGCGTGGTCGTCGTCCGCTGCGTCAGGCCAAGATCACCGTCGAGGACGTTCCGGGCAATGCCGGTTGGTACAAGGTCGACATGAAGGTCCGCCCCCATTTCAAGTACATGGGTGCATTCTTCACCCTCAGCCTGGTCGGCAAGCTCGACAAGGAATGAGTCGAGTTCGATGAGCGAGAGAGGGTCGACTCCAGCGGAGTCGGCCCTCTTCGCATTTCCCGGCGAGCAGCGAGACGAGGCAGCAGACGCTGCGGCGTTCAGAACTCGAAGTATCCGCCCGGAACGACGAACGTATCGTCGCGATCAGCCGCCGTCAGGACGCCCCAGCAGGCTAGTCCGGTCTCGAGCGAGAAACCGATCGTCTCGTCGATGTCTGCGGGTGGCCCGAGCACCGCCAAATTGCTGCGGTGCACCCCCCAGTAGCCCGAACCGTGTTCCAGCAGCGCCTTGTGCAGGTGGCGCCCCGCTTCGCGGGGGCTGTCGAGCGTGGCGACGCGCAGCCGAGTCTTGGACCCGTGGAGTTCGAGATCGAAGAGGTGAAGATCCGAGCGTTCGACGGTGACCGTGTAGGGGATGCCTTTCGCGTCCAGGAGCGCACGCAGATCGCGCTGAGTCAGCAGCTCCGAGCTGGGCTTCAGATTGGTCCCCGCGCAGGCATCCTCGACCAAGCGAACCTGCCCGAGCCGGTGCGACGAGCCCCCGTGGGCGTCCGTGGTCATCTTGGCACTGGCGTCGGCCGACTTGCCGGAGACTCCGCCCGAGGCCGAAGCGGTACACCCGCCGACTCCTGTCGCTGCTACGAGCAAGGACACCAGACAAAGAGGCGTACGTCGTCGGTTGGGATGCCGATGGCGGATGGATGCAAGCACCGCGGCAGGCTATCACGCACACATCGACACCTACCAAGTTTCCTGGCGGGGGCATGGGGAGGGTCAGCCCGCATGGTAGGCCGAGGCCCTTTCGTTCATGCTGGGATTTTGCGCTGGACACGAGCACACAACTACAATGGCAAGCGTGTACCGCTCGTCCCTCGTCTCGATGCTCCTGGCTGTCGTCTGCGCCGGGTGTTCGTCCACTCCCGACCCTGTCGCCTTCCAGAATCGGGTCTTTTACGAGGGGGATGCAGGGGCGGACGTGGATCTCCGAAAGCTCCTCGAGAGCCCTTGGC
>DATIDO010000046.1:0-11828 GCA_035456245.1 Polyangiaceae bacterium | reverse complement strand
CAGTGCGGACCTTTCAACCCCCATCCTGATTGTCAGGTGGCAACTTGTCAACTGACAATTTGTCGAGAGGGCTCGGACAGCCAACGACCAGCCAACCAGGCGGCCACTCCATTCGCCCGCGCCATGGAGCGAAAACCCATCCATGACCTTGGCGATGATCGAGGGAGAAGCGCGGTGGATGCTGCGACGGGCGGGCATCGAGGACGACGAGCCGCCCCCCATTCTCGAGCTGGCCCGCCGTGTGGTGGGCCTACGCGTGGAGCAGGTCCCCCACCGAGCCCTCCCCGGGGACGGGCAGCTGGCCACCCTTCATGGCGAGCGCCGCATCTACGTCCGGACTGGGCTCCCCCCTGCCCGACTGCGCTGGGCCATCGCCCATGAGCTCGGCCACCTGGCCCTGAGCCTCGACTCAGGCAGCCCCGAGAACGAGGACCTGGCCAACGCGTTCGCGGCCGCACTGCTGGCCCCCCGGCGCGCCTACCAGCTCGCGCTCAACGAGACCGGACCCAGCTACACCAGGCTCGCCCGGTGGTTCATCACGAGCGAGTCGTGCGCGGCCCTGCGCTTCGGCGAGGTCACCGACACTCCCCTCGCCCTCGTTGCTCCGACGCGTGTTCGGGTCCGCGGGGCTGAGTTCTGCTGGCCCCTTGAGCCAACCGTCGCACGAATCCCCGGGGTAAGGAGAGCGACTCTGCGCGACGACAAGCGGCGTACGGCGATGCGGATCGGCTCATGAGCAGGCTACAGCCCTTCGCCTCGATCTAACTGAACATCTGCTCGGGTCCGACGTCCCAAATCGCGCAGATCTGCAGAAGAATCCTGAATCGGCGCAACCATTGCAGGCCATCTACCGGGGGGGTATCAAATGCCCGCGATGAAGGTGTGGACCAATGGGACTGAGTTCGTTGCAACATCGGACCGTCAGCGAATCCCAGCCGTGCTGGACGAGCACTACCGAGTTCGCGGCCATCGTCTGCGCGATTGTTGGCGGGAAGTAGACGCCACCACGCTTGTTGCGGTTTGCCTGCACGCCACCACGGTCTTGCTTCCGGCTGCGGACCTGGGTCCCGTCAAGCACGAGGCGTGGCTGGGGAAAATCACGCCCGCTGACCAGCTCTAGGCTGAGAGAATTGCCGCGTGTGTTTGTCGAGCCATTTCGACAGTCGCGTACGTGCGTTGCTTTCTGAGCCAAGAAGACGAAGGAGAAAGTCCTCCGGAAGGAGAACGATTGTACGGCCGTACGAGTTCTCCGACTGGAGGTGGGAGCGCTCGTTGGGTGTGAGGCCTTGGAGGCGCGCACCGCGGTAGGCGATGAATCCAATGGATCCGAACTCCCTGCCAAGATACGCGACGACTTGGTTGTAGTCGCTCGGCTCGAGCTGGTCGTAGTTCTTCACTTCGAAGACGACTTGGCTGGCCTTGTAGGCTTGCAGAATTCGCTGCCACACCGCGACCTTGGCCTCGTTTGTCGCAATGATATCGCGACGTTTGACACCAGACGGGTCCGGCTTGATTTCAACGTTAGAAAGGTCCGTCGGAAAGGCGAAGCAGAGTACGTCGCGCACCCACTCTTCGAACTCGGCCGCCTGCCGTACCCCTCGCTCAATGTTTCCGAGACGCTTGCGCAAGTCTGTAGCGCGAGTTCGTTCCAAACGGCTGAGCAGCTCTTGGTTGCCCGACTTTTCCGTAGGGCTCTGCTCGCCATACTCGTCCGCGACGTCGCACAGAATGTCCAGCGGGACCCCCGATGGCCACACGATTGTCAGAGCTCGATGGAAGCACGGATGCACTACGACCCTGGCGTTCTTGTCCAGGTCGGGAGCGAGGTCGGTCCCGTCATAGATGAACTTGTAGCTGCCCGCTGTTACTTCAAAACCAAGAAATCCGATGCAGTACAGAGCTTGCAGCAGCGTCGTTCCCAGTTTGCTTGCTTCAGTGCTCGCCGGGCCGTGAATCTCTCGTAGTCGGAGCAGAACGTCCTGAACTGATGCCGCCGCTGGCGCGCTATCGAAGGCTCTGAATATTGCGCCTAGGTACGGGTAGACGCTGTTGTACTCCTTCTCGAGGTCGGCAAGGCGGCGCGCCGAAATGCTTTGGCCGGATTCGCCAAGGTCGGATGCAACGATCTCCGTTCGACGCGATCTTTGCGCTACTTGAATCGCCCCGTTCAACAATTCAAGCACGTCACGGGGACGGTACAGTGTGCGCGACAGCACATCCCGCCAACCATCCTTTCCAGACAGCTCGTTCTTCGCGAAGCGATTCCAAACGTCCAGTGGCTTCTCACTGTCGATGTTGAAAGCTACCCGCAGCCTTTGCGCCACCAGCTCGAGCAACGTGACGTCGTCCCAGTCCAACCGCAGGACCTCGCTCGTGAAGATTCGCGACGAATCGCGATCCTTGTCCTGAATAATCCGGTACATGTTGTCGCGAAGAAACACGACAAATCGGACACCCAAGTCATGATCTCGGAGGTCCGCAGCGCCGGCAAAGAGCCCTCCAAGGATGCCGTCGCCGAGGTCTCCTTCGATCCACCCCTCATCCAAGCCATCGAGCAGGAAGACCACCTGCTGCGCATTCGATTCGGCCAGAGCCTCGCGCAATCGCTCTTCCATCTCTTGAGCGATCTTTCCGCATGCATAGGCCGCATTGTGAAATGGCAATGGCCCAACCGTTTCCAGAAGCGAAATGGCAGAGTCGATTGCTGCCGGTTCGACCCAGGCGGGCAGACCAGGAAGGTGGAGCGCGCGGCATACCTGACCGCAGAATGCGGCCATCCACGCGTGGCGCATGCATTCGCGAACCGACCAATATGAGCACTCATCTGCGAGCGTTCGTTTGACCGCGCCAACCAGTCCGTGAAATGCAGACGCGTTGGGAGCCGCCGCCAGAACAATGTGGCCCTTCTGCAGCAGATCCTCCTTCAGTTGGAGAAAAAGCGCAGACTTTCCTGCTCCTCGACGCCCGACAACCGAACTGAATGCCAAGCTCGCGACTTGGTCATAGAAGGGCGTCTTCACGAACGCGCGCTTGAGCATCGCCGAGTCGGACTCAGCTCTGGCCGATCCGAGTGGGTTGCCCACAACTTCACGCTGAGGATGCTTCTTCACCCCGCCCCCTTCTTCCTCTTCAAGGTCCCTCGCCCTCCTGTAGCCGTACCGTCGTCTAGGCCCTGGCTGGCCCGGTTCGGAACATCCTTGCCGCGCTCCGCGGCAACCATCCCCATGATCAGCTGCTTGGCTCGAGGCACGTCAGCAAGGTCGGGATGGTCGAGCGTCAGCTCTGCAGCCACCTCGGCGATGATGCCGGCGAGCTTGGTGTGCTCGAGCACGAGCTGGCCTACGGCCGCCTCACGCACCGACTGCGGGCCTTCGAGGCCGAGCAGACGATCGAGGGTCACGCCCAGCGCTTCAGCGACGCGGATGAGGGTGGGCGTGGATGCGCCACGGTTCGCATTCTTCAAACGCGACAGCGTGGGCTCGGCGATTCCCGAGCTCTCGCTGAAATCCCGCATCGTCGAGAACCCCGCCTCGCTCACCAGCTGCGTCAGGCGCTCGATGAAGGCGTCCCTCTCCGACCCCTGCAGGGTGCGGCCGGTCGGTGCGGGTTTTGTTGCCACGTGACAAGATTAGTCAGGTCTGGGGTTTGCTCCGAGCGATTGTCCGTTGACAACTTGCCACCTGACAATCAGAGTGGGGGCCTATGGGAGGCACCACCGAGAAGGCTCAGACAGCCCAAGAAAGGCTGAAAGATGCCCTGGCTGAGCGGGGAGCTGCCGCCAGGCTAGCCAGCGAATTGGGGATCGACCCGAGCCTCGTGACCCGTTGGGTCCAGGGCCAGCGCCGTCCCAACACCGCTCAGCGCGTTCACATCGAGCAGGAGTTCGGGATCCCCATCCTGGACTGGGACCTCGAGGGTGACTCGCCGTCAGGGGGCGCCGCGGCATGACGAACTCTTCTCTCGTGCGTCAGCCCGCCGGCTCCTCGCTTGCTCATGCTCACCAGCCTGAGAGCGCGCTGGTCCCCTGTCAGCCCGCAGAGCTGCGGCGATCGGCGAGCCGCCTGGCGGTCCGCGCCTTCGTCAGCGCGCGTCACGACCTCGGCCTGACGCAGGTCGACATGGCGACAACGCTGGGCGTCTCGGACGACACCATCGGCCGCTGGGAGTCCGGGCGCACCACGCTCCCGGCCTGGGCGCTCGCTGCAGCCAACGCCTTGCTGACGCAGGTGCTCGGGAGGGCGGCATGAAGCTCGCGCCGTTCGAGCCGCGCTCGGAGAACCTCCGACGCGCGCTCGAAGAGCCCGACGAGCGCCGCCGCGTCGTCTACCTGTCGATCGTCGACTCAGCGTGCCAACTGGCCGAGCTCGTCACGGGGCGCCCGAAGCAGGACGTTGCGGCGGACGCTGTGGCCGCCCTGGTCGGAGCCGTCCGTCGTGACGACACCCAAGCCGAGTACGTCGCGCGCTCGCACATCCTGGCCCTGTTGGACGAAGCCGAGAGCAAGCGCGCCCGCGCCTGGGTTCTGCGCCACGAGACGCGCGAGGCGCTCGAGCGAGCGCTCACGAAGCTCGAAGCTGAAGAGGCCGAGGATGGCGGCGGCGGCTGAGCTTCGGCCTCGCCTCGCACCGGAAGACGTGGCGAGGCTCCTTGGGTGCACGACACGCCACGCGTGCCAGGTGATTCGAGCGGCGGGCGGGTTCAGATTCGGTGAGAGCTGGCGGGTGAGGGTCGAGGACTACGAACGATGGGAACGAGACGAAAGCCGAAGGGCGTCTACAAGCGCGGTCGTTTCTGGTGGCATCGCAACCCCGAGACGGGACAACGCGAAACAACCGGCTGCACGGACCGAGAGGCGGCAGAAGCGTTCCACGCCAAGTCGGAACGCCGTGCCGCCGATCCCAGTTACGCTGCCCAGGACGCGGCCACGCTCGTCGAGTGGATCGGCGAAGTGATGGCGGCCAAGAGTGCTCGCCGAGCGGCGGGCACCGTGCGCATGTACCAGCAGAAGGCTGGACACCTCCGTCGCATCTTCGGGGATCGCTGCCGACTGAGCGACATTACCCCCAAGACGGTCGATCGATTCGTGAACCAACGGCTCGAGGAAGGGGCCGCGCAGGCGACCGTCTACAAGGAGCTCGTCGTTCTGACCCAGGTGCTCAAGGCGGCGCGGCGGACGGGTGAGTTCCGCGCCGAGCCCCGGAGCCTCCTGCCCACCGACTGGAGCAGCGGCTACACGCCCCGCACCCGGGCTCTCACCCCGGCCGAGGTGTGGTCTCTCATCCACAAGTGCACCCGTGAGGAGCACGCCGCCTGGATCGCCTTCGTCGTCGCCACTGGCGCCCGCTTGGCCGAGGCGAACCGAAACGAGCCTGCCGACCTGGACGCTGCCGAGCGGCTGGTGCGACTGCACGGCACCAAGACGAAGGGGGCGGCGCGCGCCGTCCCGGTCCTGGAAATCTTCCAGCCCATGTGGGACCTGGTCCTGGCGTTCTGGGAGAAGCATGGCCGAGGGCCTCGCTGGGCGGCCGCTTCGACCTCACTGGCGGGCGTGGCCGAGCGGGCCAAGCTGGGGCGCGTCTCGCCCAACGACCTGCGGCGGACCTACGCCTCCCTGCTCATCGCTTCGGGCATCGAGCAGGGGCTGGTGAGCCGCCTCATGGGCCACCGAGACACGACCATGGTGGCCCGGGTCTACGGGCAGGTGACGCCGGTCCAGCTGGCGACCCTGGTCCGTCGCCAGCTCCCTAGCGGTACAAACGAAACACACTCCGCGCCCTGTGCTCCCGAGGTGGACGCTGCGGACGCAGAAAATCCAGAGGAACCCGACCCGAACGACGGGGGGCCTCCCGGATTCAAAATCCGCCGAGGCAGCCCCTCGTGTGGGTTCGAGTCCCACCTTTGGCACAGTGAATGGAAAAAGAGAGGGCGACTCAAGCTGAGTCGCCCTTCTTCATTTCTCCGCCTGGCCAACGCCGGAGGGAACGGTGATTACTTCGCCTTCACGCTGTAAGCGGTGGCGCGCTTCTGGCCGCGCTTGGTCAGCGCCTTGTCTGCCAGCAGCTTCTTGATCGGCAGCGCCAGCTCGCGCGTCTCGACGCCCAGCTCGCTCGCCAGCTGATCGGCGCGGATACCGGGCGCATTGCTCACGGCCTTCACGATGGTCTTCAGCAGAGCCTCCATCTCCTCGGCGGTGCGCTTGGCGCCCTTGGGACGCTTGGCTCCCTTGGGGGCCTTGTTGGGGCCACGGCGACCCCGGCCTGCCCCGCTCTCCTCGGCGCCGAGCGCAGCAGAAACCTGGGCCAGAGCGGCCTGACGAATGAGGGCCGCCAAGTCGGCGACGAAGGTTTCTACGAGAGGACGAAGCTGAGCATTGATGTCGGACATACGTGAATGTCTTTAGCCGCGCTCGGTAAGTAACCGCAAGTGGGCCGCGGACGAATGGGCGCAAAACGCCCACGTCCACAGCGCACGACAGACCACATCGTTATCCAGACGATAAACCGACTCATAACTGTCGGTCTGCCTTATCCGCATTCGGATTCCGCAAATCCGAACGGGTCCCGGGCCCCGGCGCGACCGAGACCGGGGCACGCGACCGAGCCACCATCAGGCGTCGCCGGTCACCAGCGACGCCAGCGGACCCGTTCGCTCACGTCGACGCGCCTGCCGCAGATAGAACGCGGCGACGCCCACCAGCATCCCGAGCACCAACACCAGCGGTTCGACGCCGAGACTACCGAGAGCCACCAGGGCTGGACCGGGGCAGTAGCCACCGAGACCCCAACCCACGCCGAACAGCGCAGAGCCGAGCACCAGTCGGCCATCGATGCGCGTGAAGCGCACCAGCTCGAAGCTCGGACCGAGCAGCGGGCGCTCCCGACGCCGAGCGAGCCAAGCGAGCGGCGCATGCACCGCGATGGCGCCGAGCATGACGAAGGCCAGGCTCGGATCCCAACGGCCGGTCACGTCGAGGAAGCCGAAGATCTTGGAAGGCAAGGTCATCCCCGAGAGCACGAGGCCCACGCCGAACAGCGCTCCGCAGAGCAGCAGGCTCAGAACGTTCTTCATACGCTCCCCCCGAAGAACCGCCCGATGACGAAGACCGTGAGCCCCGCGGTGAGCATGAACGTGACGACCGCGACCAGAGAACGCTGGGAAAAGCGGCTCAAACCGCAGACCCCGTGGCCGCTGGTGCAGCCGTTGCCGAGCCGCGTGCCGTAGCCGACCAAGAGCCCTGCCACGAGCAGCGCACCGAGCGAACGCCGGCCGCTCGGCGCGAATTCCGCTCCGAACTGGGCAGCGAACACCTGCGCGCCCACCAGCCCGACGAGCAGCAGCCCGAGGAGGAACCAAGTGCGCTCGGCTCGGCTGGTGGAGCGCGGCTCGACCAGCCCGGCCAGGATGCCGCTGATCCCAGCGATGCGGCCGTGCGCGAACAGCAGCCAGCTCGCACTGAGTCCAATCAGCGCACCACCGAGCGCGGCACGCAGTGGTTCGAAGTTTTCGAGGTCCAAGGACATGACGGTGCCTTAGCAGAAGCGATGAAGCGTGCCGCATTCCGTCATGACGGACGAACGAGGACCGAGCTGCTGGCTCGTTCGAGCGCCCACGAGCGTCCCGGACCGGGGCCGCACGCGCTGCCGGCGTCGCTCCGTCGAGAGTGGCTCCGCCAGCCTCGTTCGTCAGGTCGTCGGGAAGGGCTCGCGGGTGGCCTCGGCGATGTTCGACTCGTCGGTGCCGGGAGCGAACTCCACCTTGCCCGAGGTCTCGACGAAAGGTCCGCCTCGCTCCTCGTCGACTACCGCGAGCAAGTCGTCGCCCAGTCGATCCTCACCGCTCGTCATCGCTCCGACAGCAGCCTCGGCGAACTCCTCGGCCAGCGCGTCGTCGCTCTCCGAACCAATCACGAACGGCGCTGCGTCACGCTCACGTCCTTGTCGCGAGAGCGCCAAGAGCCGTTCCCGGTGCGCTGCATCCATGTGGCCGGCGCCGTCGAAGCCGTGCGCCGGCTTCCCAGACTTTTTCTCGCTCATGGTGTCTCCTCTCGCCGTGGATTCGGTGGACACCCAATTCCTACGCCCGCGGAGGGCCTCGCGCTAGCCGCCGATCCGTCTCGCACGACGACAGCTCCCGGAAACCGGGATGGCGCCCCCCGCTCGGGCTGACTCGGCGCTCTAGTTGAGCAGCGCTTCGAGCCCTTCGAGCCGGCCGAGTAAGAACCGTTCCCCCGCGCCGAAGTTCGCCGCCTTGGGCGCCAGCGAAGCCACGTAGGCCCGCAGGTGCGCACGCGAGGCGCCGGTGACTTTGCGACTGAGTCCGTACAGCTCGTTCACGGTCTCGGCGTCCATCAGCTCGCCGTGCGCCGCGTAGAGACGAAACAGGAAGTCCATCCACTTGGCCTTGCGCGAGGTAGTGGCAATACGCAGCGCGTAGCCGGAGACCTTCGTGAACAGCACCCGCTCGAGCTGCTCCCTCCGCTCGGCCTGCTCGAGCAACGTCTCGAGCTGCCGCCCCAGGATGCGCTCGGCCTCTCCGCCGTTGCCCATGGCGAGAGCCTTTTCGGCCAAGCCGCCCAACACGCCGAAAGCTTGCAGCCGCTCGGTCACGGGCGCTTGGACCAACGTGTCCGTGCGCATCCCGCCGCGGCGGAGCACCACCATGTTTTGACTGCCGATGCGGACCTTGTCGCCGTGGCCCAGGAGCCGGCGCCCCTCGACCTTCTCGTCGTTCACGAACACGCCGTTGCGACTCTCCAGGTCATCGAGCCAAAGCTCCTCACCCTGAATGGAGAATGACGCGTGGTTGCGCGACGCCATCGGATCCTCGAGAACCAGCTGGCACGACTCGCTTCGGCCGACGATGAACTTGCCTTCGCCGATCGGGTAGTCCCGGTTTTCGAAGCGGATCGCGAAGCCCATCAGTTGGTTCCGGCCTGCCGGATCAGATTGCGCAACGTTTGAATCGACTCCTCGTCGACGATGTCGACGACGGCCGAGGGCGGCAGACTGCGAACCATTTCGTCCACGGCAGGTGCCAGCGTGCTGCGGTCCACCGCCGGCAGCAAGGAAAGGCACCGCCCAACCTCGGGACGAGGGACGATTCCATGCTCGGCGTAGAGATGCAGGGCCCAACGAGCCCACTCGATGTCCCCAGAGTCGACTGCGAAACGAACGGCGCAATCGGCCAGCTGGTCAATCCGACGGCGGTCGACCAAGTCGTGGGGCGAACGCTCCATCTCGTCCCGAGCGCGCACGAGCAGCCGTTCCAAGTCTTGGGGGCGCCCCAGATCCTGAGCGCGCCGCATCGTCTCGACGAGCAGCTCGAGGTTCCAGGCGCTCTGCACGGTGCTGGTGGGCTCTTCGATGACCAGGCTCTCGCCCTGACCGCAGTTGGGGCACACCTTCACGTCCGTGCTGTGAGGTAGGCCGCACTGGGCACAGTGGATCATGAATCCGGTTGCGCGACGGTTGCGCATCGCTTCTTCGTCGATGCGACGGACGACCAACTGCTGCGTGCCGATGCGCACGCGATCTCCATCCACGAGCTCGGTGGGCACGTCGATGGCCCGACCATTCACGCGAACGCCGTTTCGCGAACCGAGGTCTTCGATCGTCGCGCGAGCGGAATCGATGACCAATCGGGCGTGATTCCGACTGACCAGGGGATCATCCAACGTGAGCTGACAACCGGCTGAACGACCGATGACGATCTCGCCAACCGGCAAGTCGATCTCGTGCACCAGGAAACGGATTCGAAAGCGAGCCAATGCTTGTGGCCTGGGTTGTTGTCCGAGGGCCTCGCCGAAGGTCGGTCGAAGCCAAGGAAAATCTAATTGACTCGCATAGTTCCGTCAAAGGAGGTGAAGCGAGGACTCCTGCCCACATGACCCACCAGCAACGGCAATGTGAGGTACTGAACCGGTGCCTGCGTGGCGCCCCTCGCTGCTCCCCGCGACCACACTTGGAAATCGCGCTGGTTTCGGCGGCATGGCCAGCGTGCGGCGCGGCAAGTCTGGAACGAATGACTCCGTCGGGGACGTCGCGCTCCGCATGTAGGCGCGCGGGGCCGCTCACCCACCCTGCTCACCCACCCTGCTCACCCACCCTGCTCACTCGGCCGGCTCGCCCGGCCGGCTCACTCCCCTTGTTCGCCGGCCCCGAGCTGCCCCCAATCGACCCACTGAACCGACAGCGACGAAGGCATGGATGGAGCGAGGGCCGAGCGGCGCATCCCATTGCAGGGATGTCCACACGGCCCTCGTCGAATCGAAGCGACGCGCCGAGTCGGCTGCGTGCCTCGGAGCTCCGCCGATCAAGGACGATAGCTACGCAGGAACTCGGCCAGGCGCTCGACCGATGCCAGCGGCACCGCGTTGTAGATCGAGGCGCGCAGGCCGCCGACGATGCGGTGTCCCTTGAGTCCGACCAGGCCCGCCTCGGTGGCGCGCGCCACGCAGGCCGCCTCCAGCTCGGGCGTAGCCAAGTTCCAGACCACGTTCATGATCGAGCGCGAGTCCACGTCCACGGGCAGGCTGAACACGTCCGAGCGCTCCTCGAGCACCTGGTAGAGCAGCCCGGCCTTCTTCTCGTTCTGCTCCTGCGCCCAAGCCACGCCGCCCTGCTCGTCGAGCCAAGCCAGCACGTTGCGCAGCATGTAGATGGCGAACGTCGGGCAGGTGTTGGCCAAGCTGCGCTCGGCGGCCTGCGTGCGGTACTGGAAGACGTAGGGGATGTCCTTGCGGCCCGCTTCGATCAGGGACTTCGCGACGATCACCACGGTGATGCCGCTCGGCCCCATGTTCTTCTGGGCGCCGGCGTAGATCAGGCCGAAGCGGCTCACGTCGATGGGCAGCGCCAGGATGTCGCTCGACATGTCGCAGATCAGCGGCACCTTGCCGGTGTCGGGGTACTCACGCACCTGGGTCCCCATCACCGTGTTGTTGCTGGTGATGTGTACGTAGGCGGCGTTCGCGTCGAGCTCGATCTCGGAGTTCTTGGAGACGCGGGTGAACTTGCCGTCGGGGCGCTCGGTAGTGGCGGCGATGCGCGCCTTGCCGCCATGGCTCGCCTCCTTGAAGGCCTTTTGGCCCCACACGCCACCGATCACGTAGTCGGCGCTCTGGCCGTCGGCGCGCAGGTTCATGGGCACCTGAGCGAACTGCTGCGTAGCGCCGCCCTGCAAGAACAGGATGTCGTGGGTGTCCGGCACGCCGGCCAGCTTGCGCACGAGCTCGAGCGCTTCCTGGTGCACGCGGTCGTAGACCTTCCCGCGATGGCTGTGCTCCATGATGCTCATGCCCGAACCTTCGAAATCGAGCATCTCACGCTGCGCGCGCTCCAGCGCGGCCAGGGGCAGAGCAGAGGGACCGGGATTGAAATTGTGGACGCGGGTCATGATGGGTCTCGGTTCGGGGAGAGAGCGCGGTGGCCGATGTCCTCGCGGAACTGGGCCCCCTCGAAGTGAATGTCGCTGACGGCTGCGTAGGCCCGATCTCGTGCCTCGGCCAGGGTCTTGCCGCGGGCGGCCACGCCGAGCACTCGCCCGCCGCTCACCTGGACGCGCCCCTCGACCAGGCGGGTGCCCGCGTGGAAGACGCGCACGCCGGGGCGCGCCTCGGCCCGAGCGAGACCGGTGATCTCCTGCCCGGTCGTGGGCTGCTCGGGGTAGCCCGGAGCTGCGATCACGACGCAGAGAGCGTGGTCGTTCGAGACCTGGAGCAGGCCATCACGCAGCTGCCCCTGGGCCGCCGCCAAGAGCGCCTCGGCGAAGTCTCCGTCCGTGACCAAGGTGAGGACCTGCGTCTCCGGATCTCCGAAGCGCACGTTGAA
>DATIDO010000045.1:0-6515 GCA_035456245.1 Polyangiaceae bacterium | reverse complement strand
AACACCGGCCGCAAGACCTTCACTCTGACCGAGGAGTGGGCTCCGTACACGGCAACCTGGGCTGAGCTCAAGAAGCCCGGCTGGGGCGTGAACTGGGGCGCTACCACGGAGGATACCAAGGACCAGGTCATCTCGATCTCGTTCAGCGATGCGTCAGATGACCCAGCTGGCACCGAGTCTCTCGACATCGAGTTCTACGTCGACGAGGTGAGCTTCACCGGTGGCGATGACAGTGCCTGCTCACCCGTTGGTGGCGGCGGCGCCAGCAACAACTGAGAAGTCATCCGATCCGAAGCTCGAAGGGTCCGACGCGAGTCGGGCCCTTTTTCCTTTCGTGCCTGCGCAGCGTGTCGTTCCAATGGGCGTCATGTGTGCGGTTCCATCTCAGCCCCGCCGAAAGCGCGCTGCTGCGGCCTGCGCGCACTCCCGAAAGAATGCTCGAATCGTGCTGGATGCTGCTGCGCGTCTGACACGTTTGGACCGCGCGCGCGATTCGAAAGCGCCATGATTGAAGTGGAGGTGGATGATAGCTGGAGTAGGTCCTCGCGCGCCGCCTCGAGCTCGCGAGCCATCTGCCAAGGACTTTCGATGAAACTCTCCCTGCGTCCTCTACTCTTCGCGATCAGCCTTGCAGCCTACGGCTGCACGACCACCTCCTCTTCAGACGATGGCGATCTGGGTGCTACGGGCGGTGGAACCGCCGACGGCGCGGGTGTTGGAGGTTCTGGTTCGCTTGGGACCGGCGGCGGAACGGGTGTCACGCCCAGTCCGATCACGACCGATGCTCTGGAGACGAAGCCCGCCCAAGTCTGGCCGACCAATCAGGCCTGCGCGACCGAGTTTCAGGCTGGTCCGGCCGACGATGGCACCGGCAACACGGTCATGCACCTGAAGGCCAACGGCAGCGCGGGAACCTGCGACAACGGCAGCCCAAGCGTGAGTCTCTCGATCCCACAGGCCGAGCTGACCGGTGATGTGGCGCGCTCGATGGGCGTGAAGTTCTACATCCGCGGGGCCTCTCCGCTCGACATCCGTTTCTTGGCGCAGTCGGCCCTCGTCGTGCCGAGTGGCGACGGCGGTGGCTCGTGTGACGCGGCCACGACGATCTGCTGGAATGCTCACGAGAACGCGGCGCTCCCGGTCACCACCGACTGGGTCGAGGTCACCGTCCTCTGGGACGATCTGGTGCAGACCTGGGGCACCGAGGACACCGACGACAAGAAGGGCAATCTGGTCGTGCTCTATCCGTCCGACATTCTGCTTCTCAGCTGGGCCCTGCCCAGCACGACGGGCGGCGAGATCTGGATCGACGGCATCACCCTCATCCCCAACGATGGCTCGGGCGTGCAGAGCGGCGTTGGCCAGCTGATCAGCAAGGCGCAGTTCAATGCCATCGTCGGCGCTTCGAGCTCCTACACCTACGAGGGATTTTTGGCTTCGGCGGCGGCATTTCCGGCGTTTGCTGGAGACGCCGACCTCACCTGGGCCAAGCGAGAGATCGCGATGTTCCTCGCCAACGCCAAGTGGGAGACGGGCAGCTTCCAGTTCGTGAAGGAGCAGAACCCCGGCACCTACTGTGACGCGGGGCGCTCCTACGGTTGCCCGGCCGGAGCGAGCAACTATTACGGTCGCGGCGCCCTACAGCTGTCGTGGAACTACAACTACTACGCCTGCGGCCAGTACTTGGGCATCGATCTACTCAACAACCCGAACCTGGCCGAGACCGATCCGGCACTCCTCTGGGAGACCGCCATGTGGTTCTGGATGAACCCGGGTGTGGGTGGCAGCCCGCACACCGTCTTCAAGAGCGGTTTGGGCGAAACGATCCGCTCCATCAATGGCCTGGAGTGCAACGGGGGGCGACCGGACGCCGTGCAAGGCCGTATCGATCACTACAACAGCGCGCTGGGTGCGTTGGGTGTCGATGCCGGTGGGACGAACGGCGGCTGCTGACAGGTTGGCCGAGCCGAGCCGTTCGGAGCCGTTCCGAGTCGAGCCGAGCTCAACCGAGCGAGAGGCCGGGCAATTCGCCCGGCCTTTCCCATTTCAGCGCTTCCACAGCTTGATGGTGCGATCGCCCGACGAGGTGACGAGTCGCGTGCCCGAAGTGTCGAGGCCGAGCGCGTAGACGTTGGCGGTTCCGTGCACGAGCAGTTGTTTCTTGCCGAGCCGGCCCGACTCGACGCGGAAACTGCGCGCCTTGCCGTCGTAGGCGCTGGCCAGCAGTAGCTTGCCGTCGGGGGTGAAGCGCAGCTCGTGGATGTTGTTGCCGAAGCTCTTGTCGGTCGCGAGCAGTTCGCCGCGCTCGAAGTCGTAGAGGCGCAGCTCCTCGCCACCGACTGCGAGCAAGCGGCCGTCGGGCGAGAGCGCCAAGCCCCGAGCGTACTTGGGGGCGGGCAGGGTCGCCCGCACGCTGCGTGACTCGAGATCGAGCACCTCGATCAGATCGGAAGGGTAGTACAGGACGGCCAAGAGCTTGCCGTCGCGCGAGAGCGCCCAGTTGTCGGGACGCTCCACGAACTCGATGTGTGCCGAGCGGTCGCCGCCCGCAGGACCGGGGATCCAGACCAACTGCAGGACTCCCGACTGCGGTTCGATCTCGTGCCGAGTGAGCCCGAACAGGCCCTGGCGTTCGGTAGCGCGCACCTCGGTGGATGGCTCGGCGGTGGCGCGAAATTCGGATGTCTCCAGATCGAGCAGGCCGCTGTCGTGCTTCGTACCGTAGAGAGCCAGGCGAGGCGCTCCACCCGGCTGCTCGAAGTTCGGCAGCAGGGTGAAGGTGATCGGATCGAACTGGACGAAGCCGGGGTACTGGTAGCGGGAGAGTTCCTTCCCGCTCTTGGTGTCGTAGCGGCGCAGGATGCCGTCGTCGTCGCTCGCCACGAATACCTGGGTGCCGTCGGGCGACAGCTCGGCCAGAGACAGGTAGCCGACGCCGACACGGATGGTGCGTTCGAGCTTCCATTCCAAGCCGCCGCTGGCTGCAGTCGCGGTCGTGGGCGGGTTGCTGGAGGGCGAGCTGGTGGGCGAGCTGGTCGTGGGCGGATAGGCCGCCTCGACGACGCGTGGCGTCTGCCAGGGGGGCACATCGCCGAGCAGGATGCGCGCTTTGCCGATGGCAATGCGCGGGGGCAGTGCGGCGGGCAGAGCGGCGGGAAGAGCGGCAGGCGGGGACGCTGGTGATGACGACTGGGCGGCGGAGCTCTCTGTGGTGTTGGTTGGCTGGGCCTCGGCAGGCTGGGCGTCACCCATCCGAGCCTCTACGGAGCTGGCAGGCGGGGCGCTGGAGCCGCAGGCGACCAGCAGAGGCACGGCGGCCATCGTGAGCAGCGAACTCGGTGCGAGGGCCGAAATGAAGCGAGCCATGCGGCAGCATCGGCTACGCGCATGGCTCGGACAACCTTCCTCGCGGGGAAGGCTTACTCGGCGGGCTCGGGCATCCCGCTCTGTCCGTCGAGCGCATGCCCGTCGAGCGCATGCTCATCGTCGTGCGTGTGCTCCTCGGGTGCCTCGAGGCCACGCTTCTTCAGGTAGGCGTCGCGGTCTTCGACGCTGAGCCAATCCTTGTAGAGCGCTCGGTGGCTGGGAACGCGGATGTCCTTGGCCAGACCGAGCACACCCAGCGTACGGATGACGTAGTAGCTGATGTCGATCTCCCACCAGAAGAAGCCCTGGTTGGCGGTGGTGGGGTAGTAGTGATGGTTGTTGTGCCAGCCCTCGCCGAGGGTGATCAGCGCCAGGAACAGCGAATTCTTGCTGGTGTCGCTGGCCTTGTAGCGAGGCTTGCCCCACTTGTGCGTCAGCGAGTTGATGCTGAAGGTGCCGTGGTAGAGCAGCACGGTCGAGAGGAAGAAGCCGCAGAACAGCGCGCTCCAGCCGCCGAACCACCAGACCGTCACGCCCAACAGGACGGGCGGGAGCAGGTGGTATCTGTTCAAGAACATCAGCTCCGGATACTTGGCGAAGTCCTTGATGCCCTTGTAGTCCGTCTCGTTGTACTTGTCGCAGAGGATCCAGAGCACGTGGCTCCACCAGAAGCCGCGCAGCGAGTTGTGCGGATCCTTCTCGGTGTCGGAGAAGCGGTGGTGCACACGATGATTGCCCGCCCACCACAGCACGCCTTTCTGCGCCGACATGCCGCCGCCGAAGGCCATGATGAACTGCATCACCCGGTTCAACTTGTACGCACGGTGCGCGAAGTAACGGTGGAAGCCCGCCGTGATGAAGAACATGCGCAGGACGTACAGTCCGATGCACAGCGCGATGTCACCCCAGGTCGGGGGGAACCAGATCATGCCGAGCGGCAACAGGTGCAGGAGGAAGAACGGAATCGAGAGCGTCCAGTTGAGCTTCTCGAGGTCCTCGTTGCTGCGAACCGGGTTGCTTTGGACGGGCGCGGGGGCCGTGGAACTCATGCGTTCGATCTAGCGACGATGGTCGGCCGCTTCCCGTCATGAACGAGTCATTTCATGGGGATGCGCGGCAAAGGGCGCTTCGCGGCGACGCAGGGATTTCGTGATTTTCGCGCCTTGGTGCGCGCGGAGCTTTCGAAAATGAAAGAAAGGGGGCCAGCCGACGGCTAGCCCCCTTCCATGACGAGCGAGTGACCCGACCCAGTCGAGGGTCCAGGCTCGCTCTACTGCTCACTTGTCCGACAGAGCCGCCACGCCGGGCAGGTTCTTGCCTTCGAGCAGCTCGAGCGATGCACCGCCGCCCGTCGAGCAGTGGCTGACCTTCTCCTCGACGCCGAACTTGGCAGCCGCAGTCGCCGTATCGCCGCCACCGATGATGGTGATGGCGCCGGCCTGCGTGGCCTCGACCACGGCGTTGGCGACGGCCTTGGTGCCCTCGGCGAAAATGTCGAACTCGAACACGCCCACCGGGCCGTTCCAGACGATGGTCTTCGACTTCTTGACGGCGGCGACGAACAGCTCGCGGCTCTTGGGGCCGCAGTCGAAGCCTTCCAGATCGTCGGGGATGCCCGTCTCGTCGGTGGCAGCGCCGACCGATGAGTCGGGGCCGAACTTGTCACCGGTCACGTAGTCGACCGGGAAGACGAGCTCGACGTTCTTCTCCTTGGCCTTCTGCACCAGACCCTCGACGATCTTGGCGCCCTCGGCGTCGTACAGCGACTTGCCGATCTTCTTGCCGAAAACCACCTTCTTGAAGGTGTAGGCCATGCCGCCGCCGATGATCATGACGTTGACCTTGTCGAGCAGGTTCTCGATCAGCTGGATCTTGTCGGCGACCTTGGCGCCGCCCAGGATGGCCAGGAACGGACGCTCGGGGTTGGAGAGAGCCTTTCCGAAGTACTCCAGCTCCTTCTGCATGAGGAAGCCGGCGGCGCGCTTCTCGTGGTTCACGCCGACCATCGACGAGTGGGCGCGGTGAGCCGTGCCGAAGGCGTCGTTGATGTAGACGTCGCCCAGCTTGGTCAGCGACTCGCGGAAGTTCTTCACGTTGTTGGGGTCGGCCTTCACGCTGGTGCCGTCCTCCTTCTTGGCCTTGCCCTCTTCCTCGATGTGGAAGCGCAGGTTCTCGAGCAGCACGACGCTGCCGGGAGCCAGCTTGGCGCAGGCGGCCTCCACCTCGGGACCGACACAGTCGTTCAGGAAGGTGATGGGGCGAGCGAGGAGCTTCTCGAGCGCCTCGGCGACGGGCTTGAGCGAGTACTTGGCCACGCGCTCGCCGTCGGGGCGACCCAGGTGGCTCATCAGCACGACGCTGGCACCCTTGTCGAGCGCGTACTTGATGGAGGGGAGCGCGGCGACGATGCGCGCGTCATTGGTGATCTTGCCGTCCTTCAACGGAACGTTGAAGTCGACGCGCATGAGGACGCGCTTGCCGGAGAGATCGAGGTCGGTGATGCTCAGCTTGTTGAACGACATGAGAGGTCCTTTGGTTCCGGGGGGCGGTGTTACAACAAAGGTCGCCGAGCCTGAAGGCCGCGAGCCTGACGCCCCTTCAGACCGCTTCCCCGAGGGTGCGGCCTCCGCCGGCGCGCGCTCCCTCGGCTCCGGATCGCGTCCCGATTCCGCTGCCGGGCGCTGGCCTGCCGAGTGGATCCCCGCGCGCCCCTCGCTGGCCGAGCGCATCCGCGGTCATGCCTGGACGCTGGGACCCTTCGTGTCGCGGACCCTCCGTCCGCTGGTCCGCCCTGGCACGCGGCCATTCGCCGTGGAGTTCCAAGACCCCACGGTCGGGCCAGTGCGGCTGACCGGGGAGTGGTTGGAGCACGAGGGTGACGAGCTGCTCGTGGTCGTCCACGGCCTGGGGGGCAACTCGCAGAGCGTCTACATGGGCTTGGCGCTCCAGGCGGCGGAGCGCGCCGGCATCTCCTGCCTGTTGCTCAACCTACGCGGCGCCGACCGCTCCGGCGTGGACATCCACCACGCGGGCTTGGTGGAAGATCTCGAGGCGGTGCTCGGTAGCCCGCTGCTCGCGCACTACCGCCGACTCTACGTGTTCGGCTACTCGCTCGGCGGGCACCTGACGTTCCGCTACGGCGCGCGCCC
>DATIDO010000044.1:0-9680 GCA_035456245.1 Polyangiaceae bacterium | reverse complement strand
TGGAGCGTGCCGGCGCGCGCGTAGAGCGAGGCGCCGACTCGACCACCGTGACCGGCAGCGGCAGCCTGCGTGGCCTCGACGAGGACATGTACGACATCTCGGATACCGTGATGACGCTGGGCGCTCTCTCGCCGCTGTGCGCTGGCCCCACGCACATCACCAACGTCGCCAACATCCGCATCAAGGAGACGGACCGCCTCCTGGCGACGGTGAACGAGCTGCGACGCCTCGGACAGCAGGTCGAGCACGGTGAGGATTGGCTGCGGGTCGAGCCGCGCGCCATCACGCCCGCCGTCGTCCGCTCCTACTCCGACCACCGCATGGCCATGGCCTTCGCGGTGCTCGGCTTGGTTCGCGACGGGATCCAGATCGAAGATCCGGCCTGCGTCGCCAAGACGTACCCGGGCTACTGGGACGCCCTGCGCGCCCTCTACGCCCACGTCGGTCAGCCTGCGCCCTTCTGATTCGCGTGGGACACGGGTCTGATTCGCGTGGGACGCGGGGGCCTGGTGGCCCCTGGGAGGGCCCCGCTGGCGGTCGGCGCCCGACCATTCGGTAACAGCCCTGAATCACGGGACTTTTCCGGCCGGCGAGCGGGGCAACAGCGAACGGGTCACGATCCCGTCATGTCGTTTCATCGACATGGAAAAGCCAGTGTTTTCCAGGTATTCGCGGGACCTCGATGGCGCTGGGAGAGGCCGGAATGCAAGGCATGAAGATCGTGGGCAGCGGCCGCTTCCTGCCGGGAGAGCCGATCACGAACGCCGCCTTGTCGCGTGTCATGGACACGAACGACGAGTGGATCCAGCAGCGCACCGGCATCGCGCAGCGCCACTACGCCGAGGCCGGTCAGGGAGCCGCCGACATGGCCGCCGAGGCGAGCCGCATCGCGCTGGCGGACGCCGGCCTCGAGCCGAAGGATCTCGACTACATCCTGTTCAACACGATGACGCCCGATCACCTGTTCCCCGGTTCGGGAGCGGTGCTCGGTGCCAAGTTGGGCTCGACCTGTCCGGCGCTCGATCTGCGCACGCAGTGTGCGGCGTTTCTCTTCAGCCTCCAGGTCGCTCAAGGGCTGATCCAGAGTGGCGCGGCGCGCCGCATCCTGGTCGTCGGCGCCGAAGCTCACGCAGGCTTCATGCCCTGGCGCGACTGGGACCTGCTGCGCGGCCGCAAGCAGGGCAAGCCGAGCGAGGCCGATTTCCTGCACGCCACGAAGCACCGTGGCTGGTCGATCATTTTCGGCGATGGCGCCGGCGCGGTGATCTTCGAGGCCACCGACGACGCGTCGCTCGGCTTGCGTTCGATGGACCTGCATACGGACGGCCGCTACGCCGAGCAGCTGTGGGTGCCGGCCGGCTTCCGTTCGCTGCCCTACGTGAGCGCCGAGACGCTCGACAGCGACGCGCACCTGCCCGCCATGGAGGGTCGTGAGGTCTTCAAGCACGCGGTGACCAAGTTGCCGAAGTCGGTGAAGCTCGCCTGTGAGAAGGCCGGCGTCACGCTCGACCAGGTCGACTACTTCATTGCTCACCAGGCGAACCAGCGCATCAACGACGCCATCGCCGAACGTCTGGGCCTGGATGCTGCCCGCGTGCCCTCGAACATCGAGAAGCTCGGCAACACCAGCGGCGGCACCATCCCGATCCTGCTGGACGAGATGCGCCGCGATGGCCGCCTGAAGGCTGGCCAGACGCTCTGTTTCCTGGCGCTCGGCGCCGGCCTGCACTGGGGTGCAGGCGTCGTTCGCATCTGACGAGCGCGGAGCTCGACCTTGGGGCGCGCCGCGCCGGCTGTAGCTGCGCCGGCGGGCGCGACGCCCTGACGCAGGACAGCTCGAGCGGCATCGTTCGACCAGGCCACAGCCCGAGCCGCTGGCAGCGATACCAAGTGTCTCGCTGTACTGCGCCGTGCCGCGAGGATTGTTAGCCAAGTTCATGCACGCGCTGCGTCGGAACCTGGTGGCTCGAGGTTGGGTGGCTGGGAGCCTGCTCCTGCTCGCTTGTGGCGAGGGCGCGGCGGGCGATGGCGGACCCGGGGGAAGCGGCGGCTCCGATGGCGACGGTGCGCCTGCCGGAGGAAGCGGCGGCGCGTCCAGTGGAGGGGCCGCGAGCGGAGGGGCGCCGAGCGGAGGCAACTCCACGGGAGGCAGCTCCACGGGAGGAACGGAGGCCGATCCGCCGGAGTTCGAGACGTCGTTCTCCGCGGACGCGGACCTGCACGTCGTGACCAAGAGCCAGCTGATCCCGGGCGCCACCGCCACGCGCGCAGCCGACGAAAGCGCCGCCGACGGTGAAGTCGCGCGCCTGTTCATTGCCGGCAACCCGAGCCTCGGCAGCGACGACTACGCGGGCCCCGGAGCGCACGCCATCGAACTCGACTTCGAGCACCCGGCCCAGCTGTACGGCCGCTACGAGATGACCGTGCGCTTCCCCGAGTGTGGCGCCGGCGAAGAGCTCGTGAGCGGGCTCTTCACCTATTTCAACGATGGCTCGGACGAAGACGACGACGGCATCGCCGACAACTCCGAGATCGACATCGAGCACCTGTGCGGTGATCCGGCCTACCTGTGGCTCACCGTTTGGACCGACTACGAGAGCGCGCCGGCCGAGCAGTTTCGGCGCACCTCACGCCTGGTGAACATGCGCACCGGCGCCACGCAGACGACCGAGCTGGGCGGCTCCAGCTGGGGCGGCCTCTCGGCCTCCGCGGCCATCCCGGGGCTCGCGCTCACGGACTTTCCCGCGGCGAACACCTACTACCGGCTCGGCTTCGAGTGGCGCGCCGACTCGGTGCGCTACTTCCTGATCCACGAAGGTGTCGAGATCGAGCTGTGGAAGCTGAGCGGGGCCGAGTACGTGCCCCAGCGCCCCGCCGAATTCCTGATCAACCTGTGGCATCCCGACACCCACTGGTCCAAGGCCGGCGACGCCGACTTTCCGGCCAACGATGCCGAACTGCGCATCGATTGGCTCGGTATCTGGCCCTGATCGAAATCCTGGGTGTACGGCGAGACCTCCCGTAACCTGGGGCGCTGGAGGCTCCATGTACGGTCTGATTGGGAAGATGCTCGCCGCGCCCGGGCGCCGCGACGAACTACTGACGCTGATGGCGGAAGAGATTCCGCGCATGCCCGGTTGCCGGAGCTACGTGCTGGCGCGCGATCCCTCGAACCCGGATGGCATCTGGATCACCGAGGTCTGGGAAAGCGCCGAGCTGCACCGCGCGTCGTTGTCGATCCCCGAGGTCCGCGCCGTCATCGAGCGGGCCAAGCCGCTGATTGCCGGCTTCGGCGAGCGCTTCGAGACCGAGCCCGTGGGGGGCCACGGATTGCTCGGCGCATGAGCCGCATGCAGCGGAGGCTCCAAGCATGAAAGTTCGCACCTTCTTGCTGATCTTCGCCGGCGGCTTCTTGTCGATCGGCGGGTTGGTCGGTGGGATCCTCTACTACGCCTTCTCGCACAGCGACGAGCTGGTGAAGAGCCCCGGCCTGGACGTGGCGCTCGAGCGTGCGCGCGCCGACCGACGCATCGGTGAGCTGCTCGGTAGCCCGCTCGAGTCACGCGGCCTGCGCGGCGGTACGAAGAGCCACTGCAACGAGTCGGAGCAGCTCTGCAACTCGACCGTGGATGTCACGGTTCAGCTGGTGGGTCCGCGGGGTCAGGCCGAGTTCGAGGTCGTCGGCTTCGCGCTCGGCAAGCTGCCGTGGGAGTTCGCCGCGCTCGAGCTGCGCCAGGGTGACAAGACGCTCAATCTGCTCAGCGCGGACTGAACACGAGCTCGCCGCGCAGGTTCTTGGCCTCGCCGCCCATGGCGAACACGTCGATCGTCACGCTGGTCGTACTCGTCCGGCTCGTCGTCTGGCAGGCCAGGTGGGCCTTCTTGCCCGGCACCACGTCGACGCGCGGGTTCTCGAAGCAACTGAGCGCTACGACCGCGACCCGGCCGCTCTCCACGGTGAAGTCGCCTTCTACCCAGACATGGTGGTTCTTGGTGCGCGGCTCGAACGAGGCGCTGCGCTGCTTGTTCAGCTGGTCGATCCTCATCGTGCAGCGCACGCTCGAGTCCAGTATGTCCCCGAACTCGCGCGGACAGCTGGTGCGCACGGCCTCCGGCGGGACGTCGCAGGCCGTCACGGAGACGGCGACGAGGCTGCAGGCGAAGGCTCTTCCGAGCGCCCTGGGGAAACCGGACCGGGGCACCAAGCGCGCTCGGCGCCCCGAGCGGGTCACTCCTTTTCGCCTTTGCGCGCCTTGGCCCAGCGTCGGTAGTCGCCCGGTGTGTGACCGGTCACCTTCTTGAACGACCGGATCAAGTGGTGCGGCGACTGGAAGCCACAGTTGATGGCGATCTGCGCCGTCGGCAGGTTCGTGGTGCGCAGCAGCATCTTGGCGTGCTCGACGCGCACGTTGCGCAGGTAGGCCAGGAAGGAGGTGCCCGTGGCGTGGCGGAAGATGCGGCTGAACGCCGGCACCGAGAAGCCGGCCTTCTTGGCGACGTCGGGTAGGCGCAGCTGTTCGGCGAAGTTGTCCTTGAGGAACTGCAGGCTCGACTCCAGGCGGATGCTCTTGGGTCCTTCCAGCGCGCGCGAGGCGTAGAAGCTGAGCCGGCTGAGCACCTCCTTGAAGGTCTCGATCAGCTTGGAGACCGAGGCTGCTTCTTCCAGCTTCTGGCTGAGCTCGTCGGCCAGCTGATCCACGGCCTTGGTGTTGATCGAGTGGCGCTTCTGCACGCCGGCGATCAGCCGAAAGACCATGGCCAGGAAGTGACTGCGCACCACCTCGAGGCGCTCGCCCGAGTAGATGAGCACCTCGCGTACGTACTTGTCGGAGGCCAGCTTGATCTGGTCGCTGGCCGCCCGATCGTAGGCGTCGCTGAGAGTCTGCATGGCCGAGTGCACGTCGGCGTAGCGCACGTCTCGGTCTTCGCCGGCGAACTTCTCGTCGAAGAACAGTACGTCCTTCTCCAGCTGCACGCAGAGGTGCAAGGCGTGGACCGCCTCCTGGTAGGACGTGGCCATCGGCTCACCGGGCGGCATGCTCTGGCCGATGCCGATCACGGTGCGCGTCCCCAGCTTGCGCGCCAGCTCCTGGATCTGACGGGCGCGATCGCGCAGCTCGGCGCGCGCAGCGGCCGGGCTCTTCTTGGGATCGGCCGAGGTGACGAAGAAGACGCCGTAGTCGCCCAGCTTGTTCGCGGCCGTGTGAGGCATCTCGAACGTCGCTTGGATCAGCTCGCGCTGCAGCAGGGTGTTGCGCACCAGCGTCTCGACGCCGTCGCGTTCCTCGTCGGGCGGATCGAGCGGCATGAGCGCGATGACCGTGGTGGGCAAGCGCTCGATCTTCATTTCCTCGCGCATCCACTCGGCCAGCTTGCCTTCGTGGTACCAGGGCGTGAGGCGGAACTTCTCCGACGAGATCGCGCTGTCGATCCAGTCGAGGTTGGGCCAGTGACGCACGAAGAACTCACGGCGCACCTCGTCGACGCGGCGGTGATGCTCGGGCCCCACGTCGCTGCGCGTCAGATACTGGCTGTAGAGCAGACAGAGCTGCTCGATGCCCCGCAGCACGGGCTCGGAGAGCACGGGCAGCTGCAGCGCCATGCGCACGAAGCGCACGAAGTCGGGGTTGGCGCTCGCCGGCTCACGCCCGGTGATCGACTGCCAGGCGGCGCACAGACCCTCCCAGGTGGGTGGCGCGGTCAGGAACTGGCCGGCGTGCAGGAACGTGCGCCCCTCTGGGTCGCCAGGCACGGGGAAAAAGAGATCGCTGAAGCCATGGAGGCGGCCGACGATCATGCGCTTCTCGCGCGCCGCCTGCTCCATGGTGGTGAGGTAGTAGCCGTTTCGCGAGGTATCGCGGCCGTAGAAGATCTCGAAGTGGAACGGCTGGATCTGCTGACCGTCGATGTTCAGCTCCATCCAGGTGAGCGAGTTGTTCTCGGTCCTACGGATGAGCCAAAAGTTCAGCTCGCGGTGCAGGTGGACGATATTGTGGATCCAGTAATAGGACTGGACCTCGTCGAACCAGGGGCGTTCCGCGCTCATGTGCGGCCCCGAAGATGCCACGCCCCGGCGCGTGAACCAAGGAGGGGAGGCCGCCGGGCAGGCGCAGGAGGCTGGTTTCGGCCCACACCGGCCCGTGGGGAGACGTTGGGTAGGGCACCTTCTCAGCACCCTACCCGGCAGTCAGCCTACCATCTCAGCCTGCCATTTCGCCCAGGCATCTCAGCCTGCCATCTCACCCAGCGCTTCGCGCGGAGTTTCCTGGAACCTGGTTCCCGGTCGGGCAGCTCAGTGCTTCGCCGCTGCCTTGAAGGCGCTGGCGAAGTCCTTCTCGGCGACGATGCCAGCCGGACGCTCGGGGGCTGCCTGCGGCGCGCTCTCCTTGGCCAGCCGCTCCTCGATCTGCGCGGTGGTCTCGGGCACCGGCTCGGCGATGCGATCAGGCGGGAGTGATGCGCCAATCGCCGGGGCGGCGGGAAGTGGAGCGACAGTCGCCTGAACGCTGGCCGCAGGCTTCTCTTCACCCGGCACCAACACGAACAGGCCCGCAATCAGCACGGCTGCGCTGCCGCCGAACAGGGCGGGCTTCTGCCAACGACCCCGACGGAACTCGGCGTGCGGATCGCGGACGTTGGGAGCCTCGACTCCCGGGGTCACGCGCAGGGGCGCGCCCTGCGGCAAGCCCTGCGGAACAGCAGCGATGGGGTTCTGCTCGGCAGCGCGCGGAGCGGCCGCGCCAAGCGGTGCAGCTGCGAGCGGTGCAGCTGCGGGTGCGACGACGCCCAGCGGCGACGAGCCCAGCGGTGATGACCCCAGCGGCGACGAGCCCAGCGGCGATGACGCGAGGAATGGGTTCGCCGCCGGCTCTTCGACGGCGGACGTCACGACAGCCGAGGTAGCGACGGCCGACGAAGCAAACGGGTTGGCAGCGGCCTGCTCGACGACCGGCGCGACGAATGGGTTGGCTACGGCCTCGTCACGAACAGGAGCAGCGGCAGGTACAGGACGCGCAGGCGCCGCCGCAGCTGGCCGCGCGGGCATGGCGGGCGGACGCGCGGGTGATGCCGCCGCCGCAGGTGCGGGGCGGGCTGGTGATGCCGCGGCCGGACGTGCTGGTGATGCCGCGGCCGGACGAACTGGTGCGGCGGGCGGACCACCCAGCGGACGAGCCGGCGCCGCAGGGCTCGCGCCTGCCACACCGCCGCCAGCCGGGCGCGGAGCAACACGAGGGGGCGCGGGAGATCGCAACGCCGGTTGGGCGGTGCCGCAGGCGGGACAGGTGACGGGACGACCGGGCGCCGCGGCCGCGTTCGACAGATCTTGGTTGCAGTGCAGGCATCGCGCCGCGTGGCTCATGGTCGCCTAGCCTATCCTCGATCCGGCCCGAGATCCGGTAGATTCCGTCGATCCACGACCGACCGTCCCAGGTGAGTCGGCTTGGCCGTTTCCTGCTTCGGCTGGCAGCCGGAGTCCCACACCTGCACCTACCTGTGCCCCCGGAAGTGGCGCCCAGAATCCATGGGGAGCAGGCCGCGCGCGGACCGTCGGGCTACTCCGCAACCTCGGGCGCCGGCTCCTGCTTGGAGGCGGGCGGCGCGACGACAGGCGGCGCGACGACAGGCGGCGCGATCCACTGCTGGGCATGGAGGGCCGCGCTGAGCTTTGCCTGATCGCGAGCCTTCGCCGTGCTCCCGAGCGCGTAGAGCGTGCCACCGGCATCGTCGAGCGAGAACACGCGCACGCGCTCGTACCCCAGCCTGGCGACCTCCGGGGGTACGAAGACGAGCTGCACACGACCGAGACGCTCGTCTCCCGGAAAGGGGCCGAACTCCACGTGATGAACGACGCGTCCGTTGCGAATCAGCGTCAGGCGGTACCTGCCTTTCGCTCCCAGGACCGCAGCCAGCACCTCGTGGTGGTCCCGTTTCGCCCGCTTCACGTCGACCCAAACGCCAGCGCCCTTCGTGCTCAGCTCCTGCACGTTGCGTTCGCCAATGAAGGGCAACGTTTCCGTGGCCGAGGCGAAGGCGATCGCGTCACGATCGAGCAACCCTTCGAGCGCCCCCGTCTGCAGCTTCCAGATCGAGCGCCAGCGCTGCTTGGACCAAATGGGCCCCGAGACGATGCGCTTCACGTGCCCGTAGAACTCGCCGAGCTTCGGATCGACGAAGCGGTTCTGACCCTCCCGCAGCGTCTCGAGATAGCCGGGCGGGAGCGTGCGCGTATAGTGGCCCACTCGGCTGGCCTCGACGTGGCTCGCCGGCAACCGCGCGAGGAGCGGATCCACCAGGGCCCAGATGTCGACGAGGTAGACGCTCGGATCGGCCTGCGTCGAGATGACGCCGATCTTGCCGAACGGAACCACCTCGTCACGCTCGAACGCACGCGCGTCGCCTTGCGGGCGAGGGAACCGCCTTCCCCGATTCCAGAGCGCCAGCGCCTGGTGCGGTGCGTGGTATTGCCACTCGCGCACCACGCCGCTGGGATCCATTTTCGCATTCGAGATGGGCTCTCGCAGCTCCAGGACCCCGCCCGGCGTGGCGGCGCCCAGAAGCACGAAAACACTCGCGGCCACCACGGCGACGCGGTTCGCCAGCTCCGACTGCGTGATGAGCAGCAGCAGCATGAAGGACGGCGCAATCCAGAAGCGCCCCGCCATGAAGTCACCACCCACCGACACTACGTAGGCGCAAGACAAGAGCGCGCCCAACCACAGCGGCCACGTCCGTCGCGGCAGTTTCCAGAGCCAGACCCAGGCCGGCGCGAGCAGCAGCAGCGCGCCCAGCACGTAGTCACGCCGCGCCGTCTCGCGCAGGTACACGAGGCCCTGCTGAATCATCTCGCCGCGTGGCAGGCCGGTATTCAGCTTGGCGAGCGCCGTGTTGGGTACGAAGGACCCATAGTAGACGAGGGAGAAGAGCTCCCACGCCAGGAAGGGAAGCGCGCCGAGCAGCAGGCCCACCCACCAGACGCGCAGCGGCTCCCGCCGCCATAGAGCGCCCCCGAGCAAGTACGCCCAGGCAGGAGTGATCAGCACGAGCGCGTCGACGCGGGTCGTCCCGATGAGGCTGGAAAGGAGCGCGAGGGCGAGCACATCGCCGCGGCTCGCAGGACGAGCTCGCTGGACGACCTTCAGGTACGAGCCAACGAACAGGGCCAAGAGAACGTTGATGAGTGGGTTCTCGAGGCCGGAAGTGGAGAAGTCGACGAAGAAGCGTGAGCACGCGATGGCCACGAGCGCCACGAGCGTCCCGTTGCGGAGCCGACGCCCCAGGCGAAACAGCAGGTGGAGGCCGAGCGCGGTGAACGCCAGCGACAGCAGAATCGACGAGAAGAAGAGCTCACCCGTGAGCCCACGCATCCCGGCGTACAGGAACATCCAGAGCGGATGGGTGTAGGCCTGGACTCGCTCGCCGGGGTTGAAGCCCAGACCGTTGCCTGCGTACCACTGCTCGATCGTGCGTCCGGTGATGTATGCGTCATCGGAGACCCAGGCGTCGCGAAGCACGAAGAGGAACACCACTGCAGCGAGCAGGAACGCAACCCGAGCCGTCCACTCGCCCTGCGCCGCCCTATCCGAATCTACTCCGCTCATTCCAACTCCGACTCGAGAACAGGCGCGCCTTCTAGCTCGATACATGGGGGTGAGGTCAACGTCGCGCTGGCCATGGGAGGG
>DATIDO010000043.1:0-2753 GCA_035456245.1 Polyangiaceae bacterium | reverse complement strand
GACTTCTTCAAGCCCCGGCGCGACACGAACCAACCGCCGGCAATCGAGCCGCCGATGAAGGCGGTCGTGCCAATGAGGCCATTGAGGATGCCGAGCTGGCTGTTGTTCAGCCCGAGGCCGCCGTGGGCCGTCGAGTCGAGCAAGAAGAGCGGCGCGATCTTGTCGAGCAGACCGAGACCGAAGCGATAGAAAAAGGCGAAGCCGATCAGCTTCCAGACGTCACGCTTCTGGAAGAAGGTGACGAAGACGCGGCCGAAGGTATTGAGCGCATCGCCGAAGGACTTGGGTGCATCGTGCGACTTCTCGCCCTGCGGCAGCATGAGAGCGTGCCAGCCAGCCAGCGCGAACAGGAGCACGCCCAGACCGATGAAGACGGTCAGCCAAGCGCCAGTGTACGCTTCCACGGCAGGCTTGGGGCCGCCTTCGCTCTCACCGGCCAGGCGCCCCACCAAGAGCACCAGGAAGCCGTTGGCCAAGATCGGCCCGATGCTCCAGCTCATGCTCTGGATGCCAGCGAAGGCCGCTTGGCGCTTCGAGTCGAGGCTCGTCACGTAGACGCCGTCGCTCACGATGTCCTGCGTCGCTCCGGCCACGGCCGCGACCATGAGCAGCACGACGACGGGCATCACGAACGCGGGGAGCTTGAGGGCGAACGCAAGGCCGAGGAAGAGAACGCCCAGCACCAATTGCATGGCGACGACCCAGAGCTTCTTCGTACCGAAGAGCTCGAGCAGCGGCGCCCAGAAGGGCTTGAAGGTGAACGCGAAGCCCGTGAGGCTCGAGTAGGCAGCCGCCTGCTCGTTGGTCAGCCCCAGGTTCGAGAACATGATGTTCGAGGCGGTCGACACCATGATGTAGACCGTGCCCATCGCGAAGTAGCTGGTGGGGACCCACCAAGCTGGTGAGCGCGTGGCGCTCGTTTGGCTGACATTCGATTCGGCAGTCTTGGCCTCGGACCCAGCGATCGCATCGGACATAGCGGCGCAGACCATAGTCGAAAGACCGGAAAGAGAAACCGCTTTCCGATTTCTGGTTGCGCCAACACAAGATGTTTTCTGCACTGTGCGAAGATGCTCGCGAGGCTTTTCGCAGGGCGTGGGAGCGCTATCCTCCGACGGGTGAAACGCACTTCCTTCGGAGGCCGCTCGCGCGCGGCGATGGGCATCCTTTGTTTGGCCTCACTGGCCACCGGCTTCGTGGCCTGTAGTGCCCCGGCACCCGACGACACGGACGACGGCGGCACCGGCGGCACGGGAACGGGCTCCGGCGGACTGTTGGGTGCCACGGGTGGGAGCAACGGCCTCGGCGGCAGTGCGAGTGACGGGGGGACTGGCGGTGGAATTTCGGCGACGGATTGCTCCGCGGCTGACGTTCTCTGCGAGACCTTCGATACGGCAGTGCCGAGCGGAACACCTTGGGTGGCGAAGACTTGCTACGACAGTGGCTACGCAATGAGCATCAGCGCTGGCGCCGGGGAAACCGGTTCGGGGGCGCTGCTCACGACGGGCGCCTCGAGTGGTGCCAACACCTCGTGTCCGTTGCACTACCAGCTGCATGCACTCGATGAGTTCTGGGTGCGTGCCCGGCTGAAGATCGGGGGAGCCAATCCCTCCTCGCAGCACGAGGTGACCTTCTTCGAACTGGGCGAACAGGTCGATGCCGACGACCCCGAGCTGCGCATTGGCTACCGCGGAGACAGTTCGTGCAACAACAGCGGCGCTACCTACCCGGGCTTCGAGATCGGAGCCACCAAGGGTCCGGGCGGGGAGTTCACGGGCTGCACCGGGAACGTCCCGCTTGCCGAAACTTGGTACTGCCTCGAGGTCCATGTCGATCAAACGGACGACACGACGACCTACAGCGAGCTCTACGTAGACGGGACCAAGCAGAGCACGCTCGTGCACAGCCAACCCAAGGAACGCATCGAAGGTCTGTTCAAGGCCAACTATCTGAAAGTGGGCATGCAGTCGTACAGCGGCACCTTCGACTCGCTCCTCATCGACGAGATCTCCGTTTCGACGGCGCGCATTCCCTGCCAATGAGGGACCGGGCGGACGCTCCGAGGTCAGCGCGCAGCTTTAGAAGCCGAGCGAAAGAGATGTCGCGTCGGTCGGAACGACCAGCGTCGTTGCGACCACGTTGAATGAGGTAGAGCTGCCGACGCGACTCACTTCTTTACCGTCGCCGACCACGATATCGGGCCGACCATCACCGTTGTGGTCGCCGACGTCCATCCTTGCACCGTAGAACAGGCGAGAGAACCGTTCGGGCGCACTCTCGTCACTGTTTCCCGGCCGCCAGATTACAGGGCTGGCTTCCTTCACTCCCAACAAGAACTCCATCGTGCCGTCGCCGTCGAAATCGAGCGCCGGCGACGTTGACTGGAGCGAGATCGTCGTACTCCAAACGTGGGACAGCGGCTGATCGGATTCGCTGCCGCCACGCAGAAGACCGAACCGCAGTTCGCCGCTGGTGACACCGTCACAAACGACCGCCCAGTCACTGAGCCCGTCACCATCCCAATCGGCAGGGTCGCTGAGCCAACGCATGGTGCGGCACTCGATCTCCTCGAGGTCGAGGTCGAAGGCCGGACCCCTCCCCGCGCCGCCCCGTACCACCAAGAGGCGAGCGGGGTCGGTTGCGGTTCCGTAGGCTGCGGCCACGATGTCGCCGTACCCATCACCGTCGAAGTCACCCTTCCCCGAGACCATCTGTCCTTCGGACGTCAGCACGTAGTTGACGGAGCCCGAGGT
>DATIDO010000042.1:0-2303 GCA_035456245.1 Polyangiaceae bacterium | reverse complement strand
GAACCGGCATCTTCGCTTGGGAGGTTGTGATCAAGGGTTGTGCCGGATTCTCAGCGTGAACTGCTTCTGCGTTCTCTTCCCTGCGCTTGTGCTGGGGTCGCCCGCTGCTCCCGCATCTCTACGTAGAACGTGACGCTGCCGGTCGCCAGCGCGATGCCCTTCAACGTTCCCGCGTGAGGATGAAACCGGGCGGCAGCGGACCTGAGTCGAGGTCGAATGTTTGTCTACCCTGGCCGCAGCCGCTGCCCTCGCTCTCGACAAAGCGAAGCGAATACGGCGCCCCTACGGTGCCGGAGGGACAAGTGTTTGTGTGCTCGCCAAGGCGTTCGGACACGGTTCGTCTGCGTTACCTCAAGCCGGGGCATTGGATGCGCCGGTGAGCCCAGCCAAGACCGCAAGAACACGTGCAATGCGCCCCCCTCGTCTGTTCGCGCGAGCGAGCGTCAGCCCTTCCGGACAACGCCGCGTGGCGGCTGAGAGACCGGAAGACTCGCCAAAGCACACGCCGACCTTCGGAGACAATCCTCACGGCGCGAGCCGTCGAGGCTGTGGGAGGCCAGGCGGAGCAGCGCTGGCACTCTCTCTTGCGATGGGAGGGCGGAGGCAGTTGCGCCGTTTCGGTGCAGAGATCGCGATCGATCTTGGCACGGCGAACACGGTCGTCTACGTGCGCGGCCGGGGGATCGTCCTCTTTGAGCCGTCGGTGATCGCGATCGACGAGCGCAGCGGCAACGTGCTGGGGGTCGGCGCGGAGGCGAAACGGATGATCGGGCGTACGCCAGCGACGATCAGTGCGACGCGTCCCCTGCGCCACGGTGTGATCGCCGACTTCGACGTCACCGAGCAGATGCTGCGCCACTTCATGCGCCGAGCGATGGGAAGCCGGCTTGCGCGCCCTCGCGTGATTCTTTGCGTGCCGAGCGGCCTGACTCTGGTCGAGCGAGATGCTGTCGAGGAAGCGGCTCGCGCTGCAGGTGCAAGCGCGGTCTATCCGATCGAGGAGCCAATGGCGGCTGCGATCGGCGCAGGCTTGCCGATCGCCGATCCGGTCGCGAGTACGGTCGTGGATATCGGCGGCGGCACGACCGAGGTGGCGGTAATCTCGCTTGGCAGCATGGTCGTCTGGCGCTCCCTGCCAGTCGGAGGCTACGAGATGGACGACGCTATCGTCGGCCACGTGAGGCGCCAGCACAGCCTCGAGATCGGCGAGGGGCGCGCCGAGCAGCTGAAGATCGAGATCGGCTCTGCCTCCCCGGTACCAGACGAGAGCGAAGCCGAGGCGAACGGGCGCGACCTTCGCACCGGCCGACTCAGACGGGCTGTGGTGAGCACCCAGGAGGCGCGCCAGGCGCTCGAGACGCCGGTGATGCAGGTGATCGACGCGGTACGGGAGACGCTGGAGCGGACACCGCCTGAGCTCTCGGCCGACATCAGCGAGCGTGGCATCGTCCTGGCCGGTGGAGGCGTGCTCTTGCGCGGGTTCCCCGAGCGGTTGCGGGCCGAAACCGGACTCCCGGTGCACGTTGCCGAGGAGCCACTCACCTGCGTCGCGCTCGGAGCAGGTCGCTGCCTCGACGAACTCGAGACGATCGCCCGGTCGGCCAACGCGGCCAAACGGCGCGGGCGCAAAGGCGCTGGACGGTGGCCGTACCGACGGCAGACGTAAGTCCACCCCGGTCGCCTCGGCTTCCGCCCCAATGATCGCTGGAGGTCGCGCTCTATCCCGGTGCGGGGCGGATGACACCGAATCGGGCGCGTACGTCACGAGGTCGAATACGAGGGCGACGCCTTCCTTCTACGCGTTCGCGTGGGCGCGTCCCGGGTGCCGACCCAGGACGTCGGCGGTCGAGGTCGATCGCGGGTCACAACCATGAGCTGGACTGTCAGCCCAGAGCGGCTGGTTCAATCCCAGCATGGCCCACTCACGGGCCCGTCCCTCCGCGAGGCGCATGGTTGAGCCGGCAGTAATCGGTGCTCGTCGTGCGAGGGATGCTGTCCCCGGTGTTGTCCTCGGAGATCATCACCCAGCCACTTAGGAAGCGGAGGCCCAGCTTCTGGCGTCGTCGACGTTGCGGAAGCGCTCGAGCGCGATGCCCTGCACGAGGGCGTTGCCGAGCGCGGTTGCCTCGGTGGCGCCGGCGACGACGCGGGCAGCGGCGTGCTCGGCGGCTCGCTCCCTCACGAAGGACGAGGCCGCGCCGGCCCCGACGACGACGAGCTCTTCCACCGGCTGGTTCGCACGGAGCTGATCGACGACGCCTGCAACGGCTGCGGCGAGTCGTCGAGAAACCGTCCGTCGACAC
>DATIDO010000041.1:0-3884 GCA_035456245.1 Polyangiaceae bacterium | reverse complement strand
GGTGGGGCTGTCCATCCGGTGAGGGGTTGGTGGGCGCCGCTCGTTACATTCAGTGGAACGCGCGTTCAGGGGCGGAGGGGGGCGGGCAAGTTTTTTGATCTTCAGCTCGATCCAGCTGCGGAACTTCGTTGACGGGATCTTCCAATCTCTTTAGGTTCGGTCTCGTCGGTGGGTGAAAGTGGATCAGAGTGGAGGTCCAGCCCAGCCAACCGACGGGGTCGACGACGATGTTCCGCGGACAGTTCAATCACACGGTAGATGCGAAGGGCCGAGTGGCCCTGCCCTCGCGTTTCCGTGATGAGTGTTCCCCCGGGCTGATCGTCACCCCAGCTCTCTTCGACCCCTGCCTGCACGTCTTCCCGCTGGCCGCTTGGGAAGCCCTGGAGGAGAAGGTCGCCGCGCTGCCCAGCCTGGATCCCCACGTCGTTCGCTTCCGCCGCCTCTACATCTCGGCGGCGTGCGAATGCGAGGTGGACAAGGCGGGACGCGTGCTAGTCCCCGGTCATCTCAGGCAGCACGGTCGCCTCGAGCGCGACGTGCTCTGCGCTGGCATGGGACGACATTTCGAGTTGTGGAGCCGCGAAGAATGGGACAAGGCGCTCGTCCTCGATCCCGCAGAGCAAGCGAGCTTCCAACGCGCCGTGCTGGAGCAGATCAAGATATGACGATGCCCGCGTTCGAACCGCCCCCCGACTTTCATCACCTGACCGTCTTGCGCGTCGAGACGATCAGCGCGCTCGCGTTGGCCAGCGGCGGCGTCTACGTGGACGTCACGCTCGGCGGCGGCGGTCACACCGAAGCCATCCTGCGCGCCCACCCGGGCGTCCGCGTGATTGCCTTCGATCGCGATCCGAACGCCATCCGCGCGGCCGGAGCCCGGCTCGCCGAGTTCGCCGACCGCATCACGCTCGTCCAGTCGCGCTTCTCGCGCATCGAGCAGGAGCTCGAGCGCCTGGGCCAGCGTCAGATCGACGGCTTGATCGCCGATCTCGGCGTCAGCTCGCCCCAGCTCGACGAGGCCGAGCGCGGCATGAGCTTCCGCCGCGAAGGGCCGCTCGACATGCGCATGGATCCGACGGACGGCGAGACCGCCGCGGATCTGCTGGTCCGGCTGAGTCAGGACGAGCTGGCCGACGTCATCTACACGCTCGGTGAAGAGCGCCGCTCGCGCCGCATCGCCCGCTGCATCAAGCAGGCGCTCGACGCGGGCGAGCTGTCGACCACGACCGACCTCCGTCGTGCCATCGTGCGCGCGGTGGGTCCGCGTCGCGTGGGCGGCATCGATCCGGCGACGCGCACCTTCCAGGCCCTGCGCTTGGCCGTGAACCGCGAGCTGGAGGAGCTGGGGACGTTGCTCTCCGCGCTGCCTCGCGTCATTCGACCCGGCGGCCACGCGGCGCTGATTAGCTTCCACTCCCTGGAAGATCGCCTGGTGAAGCGGGCGTTCTTGGAGCGCGACGCTTGGGAGCGTCTGAGCAAGAAGCCGGTGATCGCCAGCGAGATCGAGCAGCACGACAACCCGCGCAGCCGCAGCGCCAAGCTGCGTGTGGCACGGCGTCAGCCGCCGACGCTGCGTGAAGAGGTCTACGAGGAGTTCGACAGCGATGACTGAGTGGGGCGGGGGGCACTGATGGCTCGCTACGACGATCAGCGAGCCAATGTGTTCTTGGTGCTGTGGACCTTGTCCGTGGCGGCCACGGCGGTGTGCCTGCTCTTCTACTTGGGCGTGCGTGTCGAGAGCATCCAGCTGGGTTACGAGCTGGGGAAGTCGCAGGCCGAGCTGTCGCGCCTGCGCGAGGTGGAGCGCGTCTTGGAGCTGGAGCTCAGCTCGAGCGAGACGCCGGAGCGAGTCGATCTGGTGGGCCGCAGCCTGTTCGGCATGCAAGAGCCGGGACCGGAGCGGGTGTACCCGGCCGGCGCCGATCCCGAGCCGGGACAGCCGCGCGAGACCGAGCCCAGCGGCACGCCGCAGGCGCGGAGTGAGCATCAGGAGCGGCCGTGAATCGTATCCGCGGCGCGGACGGCAAGTGGATCCGCCTGCGTATGGCCTTCTTGTGCGGGGTGCTCGCGACCGGTCTCGGCCTCGTGCTCTCGGCGAGCTACGGCCTGATGATCGAGGACGGGCCGCACTGGCGTGAGCTGGCCGAGCGTCAGCGCGAGCGTCGCCTGCGCGTGCGGCCCAAGCGCGGTGTCATCAGCGATCGCAACGGCAGCGCCTTGGCCGTCAGCGTCGAGGTCCCGACGATCAGCTTGGACGCGCTGGAGCTGCTGCGCGGCGTTGCGCCCAACGACGTGCCAGCCGTGGCGCGCGATGCTGCCTTGCGCATCTCGAAGGCGCTGGCTCTCGAGCCTGCCTTGGTCGAGCGCAAGATCCTGGGCAAGCGTCGCTGGACGTGGCTGAAGCGCGCGGTCAGCGCGGCCGAGGTGGAGGCCGTGCGCACGCTGTCGAGCGGCGAGGACGGCGGCAGCAAGGTGCGCGGCCTGATGGTCGAGGGCGAGCCGCGGCGCTTCTACCCGCGCCGCGAGGTGGGAGCGCCCCTGCTCGGCTTCGTTTCGCCCGACGGCAAGGGTCGCGACGGCCTGGAGTTCGCGCTGAACGAGGAGCTCGAGGGCAACGCCGAGCAGCTCAAGGGTTTGCGTGATCGCTCGGGCAAGCTGATCTTCGAGAGCGGCACGCCGGACGACGCAGCCTTCGCCGGGCACGACATCGAGCTGACGATCGATCAGGCCATTCAGTTCACGGCGGAGCGCGAGCTGTCGAACGCCGCGCGGGCGTTCGAGGCCGTCGGTGGCTCGGTGGTCGTGGTCGATCCGCGGACCGGTGAGGTACTGGCCATGGCCAGCTTCCCGGGCTTCAACCCCAACGACTACGGCCGCAGCGATCCAGGCGACCGCCGCAGCCGTGGCGCAGTCGACGCCTTCGAGCCGGGCTCGACCATCAAGATCTTCACCGTCGGTGCGGCGCTCGAAGAGAAGTCGCTGGCGCCCACGGATCAGCTGTTCTGCGAAGACGGTGCCATGCGCATCGACAACGTGACGATTCGCGACACGCACCCCGCCGGCTGGTTGCCGATCGCGCAGGTCCTCGCCCAGTCGTCCAACATCTGCGCGGCCAAGATCGGCTTGGCGCTCGGGGGCGACAAACTCTACGAAGGCCTGCGCCGCTTCGGCTTCGGTCAACGCTCGGGGCTCCCGCTGGCCGGCGAGTCGTCGGGCACACTGCGCCCGCGTGGGCGACCGTGGGTGCAGGTCGAGACGGCCTCGGCGGCGTTCGGCCAAGGCATCAGCGTGACCAACCTGCAGTTGGCCATGGCCACTGCCGCCATCGCCAATGGCGGCGAGCTGATGGAGCCCATCCTGGTGCGGCGTGTGCGCACGGCCTCGGGTGAGCTGGTGCGTGAGGCTGCGCCGCGGGTGCGTCGCAGGGTGCTCAGCCCCAAGGTCGCCGCGCACCTCACCGAGATGCTGATCGCGGTCACCGAGGACGGCGGCACGGGCATCGAGGCGGCCGTGGATGGGCACCGCGTAGCCGGCAAGACGGCGACCGCCCAGAAGGCCGATCCCAAGACCGGCCGCTACTCGCTCGACAACTACGTGGCGTCCTTCGTCGGCTTCGTGCCAGCTCACGATCCCGTGGTTGCCATCGCCGTCACGCTCGACGAGCCGCGCGTGGAGCACGCCGGTGGTTCGGTGGCAGCGCCGGTCTTCCGTCAGGTGGCGCAGATGGTCCTGCGCTCGCGGGGCGTGTCGCCGCGTGACGGTGAGAAGGTGCCGTTGGCCGAGGTGGCGAGGCGCCCCGATCCGGCTCGAGCCGCCCATGCGCTCTTGGCCGGCCAAGGCGCGGGTCCGGCGGTGCAGGAAATCCAGGTCGCTGGTCGCGTGGG
>DATIDO010000040.1:0-2348 GCA_035456245.1 Polyangiaceae bacterium | reverse complement strand
CGCTCACGCGGCGTCGCTGCGTCAGGCTTTCGCCCATTGCGCAAGATTCCCCACTGCTGCCTCCCGTAGGAGTCTGGACCGTGTCTCAGTTCCAGTGTGGCTGTTCATCCTCTCAGACCAGCTACCCGTCTTAGCCTTGGTGGTCCATTACACCACCAACTAGCTGATGGGCCGCAGGCTCATCTTCGAGCGCGAGCTTCCGTGGATTGGCCCGCTTTGACCGCAGCTTCGGAAAGCCGTGGTCTCATGCTGTATTAGCCCTCCTTTCGGAGGGTTATCCACCACTCGAAGGCAGATTACCTACGTGTTACTCACCCGTGCGCCACTGTACCGGGGCCGAAGCCCTTTCTCGTGCGACTTGCATGTGTTAAGCGCGCCGCTAACGTTCGTTCTGAGCCAGGATCAAACTCTCCAGTTTAAATCCTTGCTTTATGCACCTGTTAAGCCAGGTGCGAACTCATTTCCGGGGCGGTAACCGTTGTTTTGCAGTTACCGCTTATAGACCCGCGCGATTTCTCGCGTAGTCATAGGATTCAGTTTTCAAGGACCGAGGAGAGGTGTTGGCCTCTCGGAGGGGCGGGACTTGTAGTTCCCACCCTCGGGAGTGTCAACCAGTTTTCTTCTTTTTTTCTTCACCCCGACTTTCTCGGGGTGAAGGGCCATCGGCAAGCCGAGGCCGGTGCCGCAGGGCACCGAAGAGCTGGAAGAAGTAGACTTGAAAGGAACCTATCCGCCCCTGACGCTCGTTCGTCGTCAGGTAGAGTGGAATCGATCCACTCGCGGTTGTTGTGCCCGGGTACTAGAGGCGAACACCAAGTAGTGCCACGTCCTAGTCCCACAGGCGACCGACTTTTGATCGTCGGGGCCGCCGCCGGGAGCGCCGGGGGCGCCGCCGTTGGGAGGGGCTATATGCTCCAGCTCGAGCCGCCCGGCAAGTGTTTTTCGATCGAAAATCGAATCGGCTGTCGCTTCTTGAAGTGGGGGTATCCTGGGGAGAGAAAGTACGCAGAATACTTGACCTTTTCCGGGGGGGCCGACGGGGCCTGACAGCGCCCTGGAAGGCGCTTTCGAGATCCCCGGCCAAAAGACCGGTTTTGCCCTGGATCGCTACTCCCAGAGGTCCTCTTCCAGGTACCAGCGCCCCAGCCGCTCCCTCACCAGCGTGCCTTCTTCCCCGTTGGTGAGGCGGACGCGGAAGCCCTGTTCTCTCCGCGAGCCTTCGCCGGCAACGCGGCCCATCACCTCTACGCTGGCCAATCCGGCGTTGGTTTCGACCGCGCGGGGCCGACGCGTCTGTCCTTCCTCTACCTCCACGCGCACGCGCCGCCATTGGCGGGGCGGCTCGACGCCAGGCGGGAGATCCGAGCGGCGACTACGGGGCGAGCTGAAGCCGGCTTCCTCGCAGAGCTCCCGCACGGCAATGGAAAGGCAGCGCTCGGAGATGCCAGCCGCCCGCCGCCCCAGGCGAACGACCAGCGCATAGCCCTCGGGCAGCGACAGGATGAAGAAGCTGCCCCGGCGGGCCCGGATCATCAGAGAAGACGTGCGGGAGAAGTGGACCGTCGGCTTGGTGTGCTGGAGAAGTAGGCGCAGCTCGGCGGCCAGCACCCGGATCTCGAAGGGATCGCCACGCCCGGCGTAGTCCACCGTCTCCCCCTCCTGATCGACCAGAGCCGCCGAACAGGCCCCGGAGGCTCGGCAGAGCTCCGCCAGAACCGGGGTGAAGGGCGATAGCGCCTGATCGCGTTCGTAGTTGCGCCGTGCCGTCACTGCGCCTGCCAAACCCTGCGGGTCCAACTTGCCTGGGCCTCCACGATGCTCACCGGCCGCTCGCGCCGCAGGCGTTCCAGCAGCTGGCTCAGCCGGGGACGGGCGCGCGAGGCCAGGACTGCGGTCAAGAGCCGCGCCTCCAGCTCGGGACCCTCCAAGCGCTGGGGCGCAATGATCTCGGTGACCATGACGACGTGAAAGCCGTCCCGGCCGCCCAGGACTCCGCTCACCTGTCCCACCCGAACGAGTCCGGCAAAGCCGGCGCGGGCCGCATCGGCATCGAGGGCCGGCGCCTGCTGATCACGGGCGTCCAAGACGGCGTGGCGGCCATCGTCGCTGGTCGCGGGACGCTCGACGAGCGTGGTGGGCAAGCCTTGGGGATCGATGGCGCGCACGCGGGCGGCGAACTCGGCTACTGGAGCGCTGCCGTCGGGGGTGCTCGGCAGGTCGGCGAGCTCTCGAGCGATGCGCTCGGCGAGCTGGTAGGCGCGCTCGTCCGGCTCCAGGGGAGAGACGCCCACGGTCGCGTCCACCGTCCGCAGACAGCGCGGGCGATCCACCTCGAGCCACGCCCGCTC
>DATIDO010000039.1:0-3219 GCA_035456245.1 Polyangiaceae bacterium | reverse complement strand
CGTACTGGACGCGCAGCTCACCCGACGGTCGCTTCGTCGCCTATGGGCTCGCCAGTGGCACCGCCAACGGCAACGCCGAGGTCTTCGATCTCGAGCGCGACGCGGCCGTGCCGGTCATGGCGCTCTACGATCCGGCCTTCTTCCCCGATGGCTCGGGTTGGGTGCTGCAGGGCGGGGACCGCAACACCTGCAGCCGGTCAGTACTGACCTCGGAGCCCAGCGCGCTCACCACGCTCGAGACGGGCTGCGCCAAGATCAGCGAGATTGGCCTGAACCAATCGCTGGGCGCCGAACCGTCGGGCGACTACTTGGCGCTCGACGGCTCCTTCCGCGGTGACAACGGCGGTCGCGTGGCCACGCTGGCCAACCCGTTCGCCGACTTCGGCCCGGCCGCCGCACTCCACCTGACGAGTCTCGTCTTCAACGGCACGGTCTTCCAGGCCGATGACACGGCCAGTCTCACCCTACCCGACGAAGGCAACTTCGCCCTGTCACCTTCCGGCTCGCTGGTGCTCAGTCGCTTGGGCTCCCCGAACGACATCGAGCAGCACGGCTATCGCTTGCGCTCGTTGGCCTGGAACGAGGCCCACACGGCCCTCGAAACCACCGAACTGGGTCACTACTGCATCAACGGCGGCGACGCGGCCTTCTCCTTCGACGAGCGTTGGATCGTCCTCCACCACTACGTCGAAGCGAGCGACGCCGAGGAGCTCGGCTTCACCGGTGAGGACGATCCGGCCTTCGCCGAGTACCTCTCCAAGGGCGCCTCGAACCTCTACCTGATCGAGACGGCAACCGGCCTCCGCCAGCGCATCACCCGCATGGCCCCCGGCCAGTACGCGCTCTTCCCCCACTTCCGCTCGGACGGCTGGCTCTACTTCGTGGTGCGCACCGCCGGCACGACCACCGAGTACATCGCCGCCTCCGATGCGGCACTGTGAGGGGCTAGCGGCTTCCGCGCCGGCGCGGGGCCTCGCCTGCCGGCGCTGCTCGGGCTCGCCCCTGCCGGCGCCGCTCCGGCTCGCCCCTGCCGGCGCCGCGACTGCATCCATTCTTTTCTTCCGCGCCGGCGCGGAACATCTCGCCGCTCCGCCACTCCCGCCGGCGCCGCAACTGCGCCCACCACTCTCTTCCGCGCCGGCGCGGAACTCCGTGCCGCCCCGTCTCACCCCCGCAGAATCGCCTCACCGAGTACGAATATCGTTGACGCAGAATCCGGCCCACTGAGTCCGCGCGGCGCTGATTGCATTCGAACCACGCGATTGCCGCGCGCAGTCGACCATCTGACGCGCGTTCTCGCTCTCGAGATCATTTCTCTCGAACGGTCGCGCGTTCGCGCACTGGTGAGCCCCCCACGAGGCCAAAATTTCAGGGTGTAGACTGCCTGCATGGCCTCGTTGTTCGAGCTCACGGATGTCGAGTTGGTGGATGGTTTGCGCGAACTGGAAACACGGCAGCGTGTGACCATCGCAGCAATCGTCGAGCATTTGCTGGAGATGGACAGGCGAAGGCTGCACCTGCGACTCGGCTACTCGTCGCTGTACGAGTATTGCCAGGTGGCGCTCGAACTGAGCGAGGACGAGGCGTATCGACGGGTCGCCGCGACGCGAATGGTGGCCGAATTCCCCGAAGCGCTCGGCCTTCTGAGCAAGGGTCGCCTGACGCTCACCACGCTCACGATGCTGAAACCGCACGTCACGACGGACAACGCGCCCGAGATGTTCGAGATGGCGGCTGGGCTGACCAAGCGCGAACTCGAGAAGCAGCTCGCCAGTCTCCGTCCGGACAGTGCGCGCAATGACGTGTTCGCGCGGGGACGCCTGCGCGCCACGGGGCCCGAACAGTGGCGACTCGAAACGACTGTCGGCGAATCGACGCGCAGCCTATTGGAGCGAGCGCTCGATTTGACGAGTCACACGAATCCCACGCGAGCGTTCGAGCCGGTACTCGAGCAGGCGCTGCGACTCTTGGTGGAAAAGCTGGAAAGAGAGAAGCGCGGCAAGCTCGCGCCGGCGCGGAAGGCGGCGCGTTCCGTCGACGTGGAAGATACGGCGGACGTCGTCGCGGCGGATGGTGCTGCGGAGGTCGCAGCGGAGACGGTCGAGGTCGTTGCGGCCGCTGCGAAAAAGGTCGAGGTAGCGCTGAGTCTCCCCGAACCGATCGATCTCACGGCGCCAACTCAATGGATGGGGCGAACCGCGGCGGCGAGTTCCGCGCCGGCGCGGAAGGCGAGACCCGCAATCCCGCGGCCCGTTCGGCGAGCGGTATTCGAACGCGACGGTGAGCGCTGCGCCTTCGTCGGACGCGACGGCCGGCAATGCGAATGTCGCAGGCACTTGGAGCTGGATCACTTCATTCCCTGGGAGCTGCTGCGCGAGCACACGGTCGGTGGGCTGCGCGTAATGTGTCGCGCGCACAACCAATTGCTGGCCGAGGATTGGTTCGGACGACTGCGCGCAGGCTGAACCCGCCTATTGAGGGCCCCGGTCCGAGTCGGGACCGCACGACCACCGACAGAGCCACCACCAACTCACCCGCGCCGGCGCGACGCAACCTCACCCGAGCGCAAGCCGCCGCTCCGCGGCGTCGTCGCGCACCATCCCGCGCCGGCTCGACAGCCAGGCCCCGCAATCACCCGCGTCCCCGCGGCAACCGCCCGGCACCATCACTTTTCCGCGGGGTGCCCTATCCTCCTTGGCCATGCGAGCATTCGTTCTCACTCGGTACGGGGGACCCGAGGTTGCCGAGCTACGGGACGTCCCCGTGCCCCAGCCTGCGGCAGGTGAAGTTCAGATTGCCGTGAAGGCCGCCGGGTTGAACCCGGTCGACTTCAAGATCCGCGAAGGCAAGTTGAAGGTCATCAACTCCTACCCGTTGCCGATCGTGCTCGGCTGCGAGCTCTCGGGTGTGGTGACAGCCGTCGGCGCCGGGGTGACGCGCTTTCGGGCGGGCGACGACGTCTACGCGCGCGTGGCCAAAGATAGGCTGGCGGCCTTCGCCGAAGTCGCCTGCGTGCACGAGGGCTTCGTGGCCAAGAAGCCGGCTTCTCTCGACTTCATCCAGGCCGCCGCGCTTCCGCTCGCCGCGCTCACGGCCCTCCAGGTGCTCCGCGACGAGCTGAACGTGAAGCCGGGCTGGCGCCTCTTCATCCCGGGCGGCGCCGGTGGCGTCGGCACCTTCGCCATTCCGCTCGCCAAGCACCTGGGCGCCACCGTCACC
>DATIDO010000038.1:0-4986 GCA_035456245.1 Polyangiaceae bacterium | reverse complement strand
GAACGCGCCGGAGACATCTCGCTCCTCAGCGGCTACTTCCTCGATCGTCACCGACGGCGCTTGGGGCTCGGTCCCATTCGCCTGACCGAGGAGGCTCGTCAGGCGCTGCTCGACGCCGATTGGCCAGGGAACGTGCGTGAGCTCGATCACGTCCTGGGGCGTGGGGTGCTCCGCGCCAGCGCTGGCGTGCCGAGGGGCGAACCGCTGCGCCTGGCCGGCGCCCAGCTGGGCTTGGTTCGGGGTGAGTCGCGAGCTGCTTCGGGCGCGTCATCCCGGAGCGATGCTCCGGGCGCGATGGATGCGAGCGCGATGGACGCAGGCGCGATGGATGCACGCGCGAGCAGGCCGCCTCGCGCGTCCGACGTGCCGGGCCCGACCATCTCCATCGCTGGCAAGCCCTTGAGCGAGCTCGTCGACGAGGTGAAGCGAGCGGCCGTGAACCACGCGGTGGAGGAGCACTCCGGCAATTGGGCGGCCGCAGCGCGGTCGCTCGGCATGGCGCGCGGCAACTTGCACCACCTGGGGCAGCGCTTGGGCCTGTTACCTGACGCGCAGCCCGACGCGGGGTCCAAGCGGCCCGGCCGGAGCGCAGCCCAGCGTCGCGTTCAGCGGCCAGGGCGGGTTGCGCGCAAATAGTCGGCCGTCATCGCTGCCGTCATGACCTCGAGCATCACGCGGTTCTCGATCCAGAACTCGATCACGTCGAACGAGCCTCGGGAAAGCCGAATCGCGCGCCAGCCCTTCTGGGCCGCCAGTGCGAGTACGGCGGTCTCGTCCAGCGGGACCGAGATGGTGGCGTGGGTGGCGACGAAGCCACTGGCGCGGGGCTCGTGGCGAAAGTTCGCCTGGCCGTGCCCCGCGTCGGGGAACATCTCGGTGCCGATCGGGTAGATCTCGATGGCGGTGCCGTGCTCGTCGCCAGCCCAGGCGATGTACGAATCGCGGTACGGCCCGAACTTGGTGATCTCCCCGCGCCCGCCGAGCAAGCCGACGAGCGCGCGCGCGACGCCCAGTGTGTCTTGGGCTGGGATCGACAGATGATGAATCATCGCTGGAGAGCGTGGTGCCGGGGCGCAGCACGTGCAAGGCGAGAGGGCGATCGGCGTGCCCGATGTTCAACGTGCCGGGGCCAGCCCGACGAGTCGACGACTCAGCTCGGCCAGGCGCTGCGCGTTGCCCTCGTCGCGCGCTTCGGGGTTTGGGGAGACGAGCGGCCAGCCGCCGCCACTGGCTGCTCGGTCGCGATAGCCGCCCACCTGACTGAAGTAGCTGCCCGATTGGGCGGGCACCTGGGGTGAGAGCAAGGCGAACAAGCTCGATTGGATGCCGTCTTCGAGCTGGATCATGCCGAAGGGGCGCAGGACGTGGCGCAGCAAGCCATCCTGCAACCACAGCGGCAGAGAATGCCGCGCCAGGCGCGTCGGCACCCAGCCCGGGTGGACGCTGACGGACGCGACGCCGGTGCCTTCGAGGCGCTTGGCCAGCTCTCGAGCGTGGAGGAGATTGGCCAGCTTCGATTGGGCGTAGGCGAGCCAGCCGTCGTACTTGCGTCGCTCGAAGTTGGGATCGTCGAAGTCGATCCGCCCTTCGCGGCCCATGGCCACGTCGTGGTACGCGCTCGAGACGTTCACGATGCGGCTCGGTGCGCTCTCGATCAGGAGCGGCAGGAGCAGCTCGGTGAGCAGGAAGTGCCCGAGGTGGTTCACGCCGAACTGGGACTCGAAGCCGTCCTTGGTCCTGGAGAGCGGGGTGTTCATGATGCCCGCGTTGTTCAGCAGTCCGTGGAGGCTATCGAACCGAGCTAGGAAGGCGCGCGCGAAGCTACGGACGCTTTCGAGATCGGCCAGGTCGAGCGGCAGCACGTGAACCAGGGCGCCTGGGGTTCGGGCGCGCAGGGTCTGGATGGCCTGTTCGCCGAGCTGGGGGTTGCGGCAGGCGATCACCACCTGGCCCCCTTGGCGGAGCAGGCGGTGGGAGGTCTCGAGGCCGAGGCCCGAGTTGCCTCCCGTCACCAGGTAGGTCTTCCCGCGGAGATCGAGTTCGAACAGCTCGGGTGGGCAGTGGAGGGGACGGGGCACGGGGGTGGGTCCTTTCTGAGTAGGCTTGGCGCTCGAGGGAGGGCCGGCTAGAGCGGATCCGGAAGCTCCCAACCAAAGGAGACCGGTGGTCTCTTAATTAGAGACCGGTGGTCTTCTGGTCAAGCAATATTCGTGAACGACTACCGACGCGCCCGAAAGCCCGAACAAAAGGAGGAGCGTCGTCTGCACCTCCTCGAGACGGCGCGTGCGTTCCTTCGCGAGGGTGGAGACGCCCGGGCGCTCGGTCTGAACGAGCTGGCGCGGCGCGCCTCGATGGCGAAGTCGAACGTCTATCGTTACTTCGAAACGCGCGAGGCCGTCCTGCTCGCCCTGCTCTGGGACGAGTGGGAGAGCTGGTTCCGCGAGCTCGACGCAGCCGAGCAGCGTCCGCCGAGCTATCCATGCTCGCTCGAAGCCCTCACGGCGTTCATCGCGCGCACGATCGCCGCGCGACCGTTGCTCGGTCAGCTGACGTCGCTCCTGCCCTCGGTGCTCGAACACAACCTGAGCGAGAGCGCGATCATCGAGTTCAAGACCGGCACCATCGCCTTCTTTCGCGGTGTGGCCGGGTACCTCGCCGAGCGCGCTCCGGAACTACGTGCCGACGAGTACGAGCGCTTCATCCACGACGCCGTGACGCTCATCACCGGGCTCTACCCGTACTCGTATCCGTCGGCAGCGGTGGCCCGCGCTCACGCCCACGGCGAGCTGGGCCGCTTGGCCGTCGACTACGAACGCGATCTCGCGCGGCTCTTGTTGGCCGTCGGGCGCGCGCACCTGGCTGCGCGCGTCGATTGAGCGCCTGCGGAGCTCAGTCGACCGATCCGCTGTTTCGCACAGTGCCGTCACGAAGCCTGCCGTTTCGCGCAGCGCCGTCTCGAATCCAGGTTGCCAGCTCGAGCGCGGCGGCCTCGTCGAGTACGGCCGCGTAGCTGGGCATGGGTGTGCCGGGCAGGGTTCGTTCGGGGTGGCGGATCCAGCGAGCGAGCTCTTCGGGGGTCTTCTCGCTGACGTGAGCGAGCGCGGAGGCGTGGTGAGCTCCCGGGCCGTGACAGGCGCCGCAGCCGAGCGAGGCGAAGCGCGCTTCGGGGCGTTCGTGACTGGGAGGGCTCGGTCGTCGCGAGGTTGCGCCACCCTCGGCGGCGGCGCGAGCCGGCAGGCTCTGCAAGTAGGTGTAGAGCGCAGCCACCTCGATCTCTTCCAGGCCGCGAAAGAGCGGCATGGGGGGAGAGAGCGCGCTGCCGTCGGGGCGCAGCCCGCTGCGCAAAGCGCGGTCCAGATCGCTCGGTGAGTAGTGAGCGAGGCCCGTCGGGTGGGGCGTGAGGTTGCGCGAGACGATGGGCGCGCCGCTCGGATCCTGGAACTCGAACCCGCCGATGAAGGCGTCCTCGGCTTCGGGGTCTTGGGGGCCGAAGCCCGGCGAATGGCAACCGACGCAATCGAAGACCTGGGTCGCCAAGTAGCGGCCGTACTCCTTCGAAGCCCGCTTTTCGGGCACCGGAATGCCCTGGGCCGGTCGCTCGGGAGTGTCGGCCGCTCCGGCCAACACCAAGACCGCTCGGCCGAGCGTGCTCAGCTCCGATCGGGGCGAGGGGCGCGCGTCCGGGTGGAAGAGCGGATCGGCCGAGCGGAGGAAGCCGAGCAGCGCGGCCACGTCGGCGTCCCCCATGCCATAGGTCGGCATCAGCAGGTGATGCTCGTTGCGGTCGATGCCGTAGCGGATGAGGCGCGCCAGCTCGGCGTCGCTGTAGCTGGCGAGTACGGCCTGCGGGTGGCGCGTCAGGTTGGGCGCGTGGAACGTGCCGAGGAAGGCAGGGACGTCGGTGACGGGCGCGCCGCTGGCCGTCGCGCTGCCGGGGCCACGATGGCAAACCTCGCAGGTCGAGTGAAAGAGCGCGGCTCCCCGTTCCAGGGCGGCTGGGGAGCCGTCGGCCGAGATGGGAGGCAGGGGCGCGGGGACGGGGCTGTCCCAGACGTGGCTCGTGTAAGCGAACGTGGCGGTTGCGGCGATGACGAGCAGGAGGAGCAGACCGGCGAGGACCGTGAGAATCTTGCGGAACATGGGTGAATTTCCGTGGTGGGGGTGTGTGGAGATAATGGGGGGCTCCCCCGGTCGACGTGATGACCCAGCGCGCCAATGACTTGCCCTTGCCCGCCAGTTCGGGCTCACCCAGTTCGGGGCCGCCTGGTTCGGGGCCGTTCGTGCTGGCCGCGACGGTGAGCGCCCCTTTCGAACTGGCGCTTTCGGCCGGTGTGGATCGACGGGTGCTGCTGGCGCGCGCCGGTCTGAACGAGGGAGATCTGGATGAGCCCGATGCGCTGGTGCCTCGCGACGCGCAGACGGCGATCTGGGAGGTGGTAGGTGAGCTTCCGGAAGCCGAGACCATCGCGCTCGATCTGGCAGAGCGGTCCGAGTTGGGCGCGATGGGGGTCGTCGGCTGGGCCATGACCCACGCGCCGAACGGTCGCGCTGTCGTCGATTCGATCCGCCGCTACGCTCGCTTGTTCGGTGATCCCTACATTCCCCTCATCGAGCACGACGCCGATCGAACGGTGATTCACCGCGAGTTCGAGCCGCGCATCGTCGCCACCCGGGTACTGCCGGAGTACGCGCCGGCTTCGACCGTCGTGCTGCTGCGACGCTCGCTCGGGCTCGAGGCGGACGAGCCGCTGGCGCTGGAGGTTTGGTTCCAGCACTCGCCGCCGCGCGACGATTCGCGCCACCGCGCTCTGTTCGCGTGCCCGATCCGCTTCGGCGCCCCGGAGACTCGGTTGGTGCTCTCGGGCGCGGCCCTCGAACGGCCCATCGAGGGCCGCGATCCCAACCTCTACGCCTACCTCGATCGGCATGCGCTTTCACTCGCGCGGGGCGTCCCGCAGACCTCGACGCTGGCGGCCCGCGTGAGCA
>DATIDO010000037.1:0-2480 GCA_035456245.1 Polyangiaceae bacterium | reverse complement strand
GCTCATGCTCTCGAGGGCGCTTGCGAACCGACGGCGCGCGGGTTCCCTTGAGGGCATCGCCGAGCACGGGCCCTGCTGGGAATGAGCGCTAATCGGTCGCCGCAGCAGAGGGAAAAGCCCTGCGCATGCCGGGAGCGGCCCGCAGCAGTGGGCCGCTCCCATTCCTCGAGAGCAGCCCCCAGGTGGTGAGGTGCCTCGGTCGCTCCCGGGCTTGTGGCGCTCGACGTCCCCGGTCTTCGACAAGTAGGACCAGCGCGGCCGCCAGTTTCTTCCAGAAGGCGTCTTCGATATAGAAGAGGGGGCGGGTCTCCGCCGGACAGGCCAGACCGCCAGCGGCGCCCTCTCCCCCTAACTAAGTATTTCCCCGGCACGCAGAACTTCGATGTCAAGGTTGTGAAAGGAACGTAGGAGCCGACTTCGAAGGAGTCGTTGCCGAGCCGGTCCTGGCGCCCTCTCTTCCCCTCTTCCCCCTGGGGAGGATTGGTTGTTGACCGGGACCGGCCGGCGAACGTTGGTCGCCGGGTCGAGTGGGGTGGACGGGATACCCTTCCATACTTGAGGGAGTGAGCCCGCTCGACGAGGCTGAGTTCGAATCCCTCCTCGATCAGGTACGCGACCTGCATCGCCGAACAGACGAGATCACTCGCTCGAAGACTCGCCTGCACGAGCACATTCGCTCGCAGCTTCGTTGGGAACGAAACCCGCCCACGGTTCCATCGGAACAACGCCTTCTTGCCGAGAGGGTCGTCGAGATACTGAGTAAGCCTCGTCTTTCCTCCAGCCAAGCCCGACGACTGTACGAGACGTATTTCGGCTCTCGCTAGTCTCCGAACCCTGCGGCTACCCGAACCGATGCTGTCTCGCCCAGGACCACTGCCCTCCGGTGCGGAGTGGTCCTTTGAGGTGAAGTGGGACGGGTTCCGTGCGATCGTCTCAACCGAGGACGGACTCCGCGTCCGCAGTAGGCGCGGCTGGGACATGACGCACGCCGTGCCCGAGCTGGAGGCGCTCCCGCCGGGCCTCGTGCTCGATGGCGAGTTGGTCGCCTGGCGCGACGGTGATCCCTACTTCGCGGACGTGTGCGCCCGCGTGCTGAACCGTGACGGCTCGATCCCGATCACCCTCATCGTCTTCGACGTTCTCCGAATCGACGGCGAGAGCCTGCTCGGCGCGCATTTCGATGAGCGCCGCGACCTCCTCGTAGGGCTATCGCTTCGGCCGCCGATCTCGGATCTCCGAGACGTTCGCGGACGGGGAAGCGCTCTTCACCGTGGTCTGCGAAATGGGGCTGGAGGGCGTCGTCGCCAAGCGGATCGACAGCACCTACGGCCCCTCGAAGCGCGGCTGGGTGAAGACGAAGAATCCGAACTACTGGCGGCGTGATCTGGAGCGCGAGGCGATGGTGCGCTCGCGGGAGCGGCGGGCGCGAACCGGCGCTTGGCGGTAGCGAACTCGAACTTCACCTGGTGCTTCAGCGCCTCCGGGCATCCATTAGTGTTGATCGACACACAGCGAAAGGAAGGGGCCCGACGCGGCCTGAGGGGCTGATTCTGGCGTTCAAAGTAACGCATAGCCCTTCTTTCCTCGCTGCGGCACTGCCCCTGCTCCAGTCGGAGTAGGAAGCCCAGAGGAGGGGACACGAATGAGATTTCGACGCGCAACGCTGGCGCTCGCAGTCCTGGCTGTTGTTGGACTGGGCGTAGCGAGTACTGCAGGTAGTGCGGGGACACAGCCTGTGATCGCGACGACCGCTGGTGCCGATCCAAGTACGACGACGTGCACGCCTCCCGTACAGAAGGGGAACGTAACGTTCGTGCACTGCATCAATGGACAGGAAACGTGGGCGGGAGACATCAGCGGCCACGGCACCTATTCGTATGACCGGGTCACGAACCTGACGACGGGTGCCAGGAACGTGATCAACGGCGTCGAGACGATCGAGAACGCCTGCATTCGCACTACCTGCGGCGGAACCTTGTACTCAAGATGGAACGAGAACGACCTGCCCGCGGGTTCCTCCGCGCCGGACACGTTCCACATCGAGCAGAGCTTCCAGGGTGGAACCGGCCCCTTCACTCAGGCTCACGGATCGGTTCGATTCAATACCGACCTCAATGCATACGTGGGCCAGGTCGGCTTCTAAGATCAAAGACGCACGTACGAACCGCGCCAGGCCAAGCGGGCCGGCTCCGCCGAGCGCCCCTTCGGGGGCGTTCGTCGTTCAGGGCTTGGGACGCTCCAATTTCGGCACAAAAAGGCACAAGTGGCTTCGAGTCGCCTTCGTCTGTCGCCGTTCTGGAGAACAGAAAAGCTGCTGTTTCCAGCGGCTTCCTTGAGGCTGCGGGGCAGGGATTCGAACCCCAACTTCCTGGTCCAGAGCCAGGCGTCCTGCCGTTAGACGACCCCGCAACAGCGCACGGAGTGTACCGAGTCGCTACGGGGCCTTCGGCTCGCCGATCTCCAGACGGTACACGGGAACG
>DATIDO010000036.1:0-13856 GCA_035456245.1 Polyangiaceae bacterium | reverse complement strand
TCCGAGGCGCCCGGCCGAGCCACCGGCAACGCAGGCGCCCCGCCTGCACGACTTTTGCGCGATTGCTGCACGGCATCTCCACCCTGCCGCTCGGGACGAACGGGCATCCTCGTTCGTAGGAAGACCATGGCCTCACCCGTCGCCGCAATCGATACGCCCGTACGTGGCCCGCTCGTCGACCCCCGACTGCGCGAGCTCGCAACCCGACTGCAGAATGCTGCCCGGGAGTGCCTCTGGTTCGGGCTCAAGGAGGCACGCGCGTGTCTCTTCGCCGGGCTCTTCTTCGCTGCGGTGATGCTGGTCCCGCGCGGCGGCATCGGCCCGGTCCCCCGCTACGACGCGCTCTTGCTCTTTGCCGTCGCCGTGCAGGTCTGGATGGTTTGGTCGGGCCGCGAGACGCGCGACGAGCTCCTCGCCATCTGCCTGTTCCACGCCTTCGGCTTCGCGCTGGAGCTGTTCAAGACCTCGAGCACGATCCGCTCCTGGAGCTACCCCGACTTCGCCTACACGAAGCTCTGGGGCGTCCCGCTCTTCTCCGGCTTCATGTACGCGTCCGTCGGCAGCTACGTCATCCAGGCTTGGCGCCTGTTCGATCTACGCATCGAGGGCCACCCGCGCTTCTGGATGTCGGGCCTGGCCACCATCTTTCTCTACGCCAACTTTTTCACCCACCACTACATCGGTGACTACCGCTGGTACCTGGCGGCCTTCGCCCTCGGCATCTACGCCCGCACCCACGTGGTGTTTCGACCCAGCCGCCGCGAGCTGCGCATGCCATTGCCGCTCGCCTTCGTGCTGATCGGTTTCTTCATCTGGCTGGCGGAGAACCTCGGCACGTTCTTCCACCTCTGGTCGTACCCGCACCAGCTCGGCGCCTGGAGCCGCGTCCACGTGACGAAGTGGGGCGCCTGGTCGCTGCTCGTGCTGCTCAGCTTCTCCATCGTCGCCCAGCTCCGGCACTTCCGAGCGAAGATCCGGGTCGTATAGGCGGGGCGTGTAGACGCCCCGCCGCCCGGCATGCGAGGCAACCCGGCTCGTCAGCCCTTGGCGCCGACGGCGTCGTAAATCGCAGCCACGGCTTCGTCGAGGCCTTCGACGCGCGTGCCACCGGCCTGAGCCATGTCCGGGCGACCACCGCCGCTGCCGCCGACCTTCTCGGCGACGGGCTTGATCAGCTCGCCAGCGGAGAAGCGCCCCACCAGGCTCTTGGCGACGGTGACGACCAGCGCCACCTTGCCGGCGTCGGCGGCCGCGACCAGCACGATACCGTCGCCCAGACGGTCGCGAAGCTGCTCGGCCAGCTCACGCAGCTGAGCGCGATCGCTCACCTCGACCTTCACGCCGAGCACCTTGGCTCCGCCGATTTCCCGAGCGCCGGAGAGCAGCGAATCGACGCCGCCACCCGAGCCGGTCAGCAGCTTGCGCTGCAGCGCCTCGATCTCCTTCTCCAGCGACTTCTGACGCTCCAGGATCTTGTCGATGCGCTCGCCGACCTGCTCGGGCGTCGCACGCAGCGTGCTGGCAACCTGGCCCAGGCGCTGTTCGACCTCCTGCACGTAGCGCAGCGAGCCCGCGCCCGTGGTGGCCAGCAAGCGACGCACGCCGGCGGCCACGCCCTGCTCGGCGGTGATCTTGAAAAGGCCGATGTCGCCCGTGGCCTGCGCGTGGGTGCCACCGCACAGCTCGGTGGAGGGCCCCATGGTCAGCAGGCGGACGACGTCGCCGTACTTCTCCTCGAAGATCATCATGGCTCCGCGCTTGCGAGCCTGATCCATCGGCAACACCTCGGTGCGGATGGGGTGGTTGGCCAGCACTTCGCGGTTCACCAGCTCTTCGATGCGGGCCACCTCGGCCGGCGTGATCGCCGCGTTGTGGGTGAAGTCGAAGCGCAGGCGCTCGGCGGAGACCAGCGAGCCCTTCTGCGTGGCGTGCTCACCGAGCACGCGGTGCAGCGCCCAATGGAGCAGATGCGTGGCCGAGTGATTGCGACGCACGGCCGAACGCCACTCGGCGTCGACCTCGAGCTCCAGCTGCTCGCCTTTGCCGAGGCTACCGGACTCGAGCTGACCGCGGTGAACCCACAGACCCGGCAGCGGCTTCTGCGTGTCGGTGACCCGGAAGACCGCGCCCGACGCCGTGCGGATCAGGCCGTGATCGCCCACCTGGCCGCCCGACTCGCCGTAGAACGGCGTCTCGGCCACCACCAGCTCGCCGCTCGAACCGGCCTCGAGGCGCTCGACCAACGCACCGCCGCTGATCAGCGCCACCAGCGGCGAGCTCGCCGCGTCGCGCTCGTAGCCCACGAAGCGCACGGCGCCACCGGGAACGGCAGCGAGCGCGTCGCGGTACACGCCCTCGACCGCCTGCTCGACGCCCTTGAACTCGCTCTTCTTGCGCGCCTCGTCGAGCGCGGCTTCGTAGCCGGCCAGATCGACCGACAGGCCGCGCTCCCGGCAAATCACCTCGGTGAGGTCGACCGGGAAGCCGAACGTGTCGTACAGCTGGAAGGCCGCGCGCCCGTCGAGCGTCGTCTTGCCCTCGTTGGCCATGCCGGTGAAGCGCTCGTCGAGCAACGAAAGGCCGCGCTCGATGGTGTGACGGAAGCGCACCTCTTCGGCCTCGGCGACGCTCTGGATGAGCTCGGCGCGCTGACGGAGCTCGGGGTACTGCTCGCCCATCGTCTCGACCACGCGGGCCGCCACCTGGTGCAGGAACGGCTCGGAGATACCCAGCCGGTGACCATGACGAATGGCGCGGCGCATGACGCGGCGGAGCACGTACTCGCGACCGCTGCGCTCGGGCGTGACGCCCTCGGCAATCAAGAAGGCGGTGGTGCGGGCGTGATCGGCGATCACGCGCATGCTGACGTCATCGGGGGCCATGGTGCCGCCGTAGGGCTTCTTGGCCAGCTCGGCGGTACGCTCGACCAACGAGCCCAGCAGATCGACCCCGTAGTTCGAGGTCACGCCCTGCACGACGCTGGACAGGCGCTCGAGGCCGGCGCCCGTGTCGATGCTCGGTTTGGGCAGCGAGTCGAGCACGGCGTTGCCATCCTGCAGGCGCCGCTCGAACTGCATGAACACCAGGTTCCAGATCTCGATCCAGCCGAAGCCCTCGGGCGTCTGCTCCTGGCCGAACATGCCGGGATCGGGGTTCGGGCCATTGAACCAGTAGATCTCGGTGCAGGGGCCGCAGGGGCCGGTGTCACCCATCGACCAGAAATTGTCGGAGCTACCCAGGCCGACGATGCGATCCTCACCGAAGCCCGAGAGCTTCTTCCACAGATCGCGCGCCTCGTGGTCGGGCGGCACGCCGTTCTCACCCTTGAAGTAGGTGAAGACCATGCGCTCGGGCGAGAGCGCGAGGTCCTTGGTCAAAAACTCCCAGGCGAAGGCGATGGCTTCTTCCTTGAAGTAATCGCCGAAGCTGAAGTTACCCAGCATCTCGAAGAAGGTCTGGTGACGCGGCGAGGGGCCGACCTCTTCGAGATCGTTGTGCTTGCCGCTGATGCGGATGCACTTCTGGCTGGAGGTGGCGCGGTTGTACGGGCGCTGCTCCTTGCCGGTGAAGACGTCCTTGAACTGCACCATGCCGGCGTTGTTGAACATCAACGTCGGATCGTTGGGCGGGATGAGCGAGGAACTCGGCACCACGGCGTGGCCGTTCCTGCGGAAGAATTCGAGGAAAGCGCTGCGAATCTCGCTCGTCGTCTTGCTCATGGCTGGGGCGGGGCTCCTAGCACAGGTGACCCGCTGGGGTCAGCGCCCTGCCTGGCCCGCCCCGCTCCTGGGCAGGCCCCAGCCTCGTTCGGCTGCAACCCGCCCGCCCCCGGGACAGCTCGGCCCCGGGCCGGCTCAGCCGGCCGCTGCCGGGAGCAGCTCGCGGTAGATGGCCTGGTAGGCGGCGGCGATGCGCTCGGGCGCGTAGTGCTCGGCGACGGCCCGCTTCCCCACGTCCGCCGCCCCTGCCCGCGCAGCCGGATCGCGCGCCAGCCGCACGCTCTGCTCGAGCCAACTCGCCACGTCGAAACGGCTCCGCCATGCCCCTTCCAAGCTGGCCAGCGGACCATCCTGCTCGGCCAGGACCGGAATGCCCATACCCAACGCCTCGAGCAACACGATGGGCAGATCGACCTTGCCGTACAGATCCTCGACGGGGAACAAGATGGCCGTCGAGGCGGCCAGCAGAGCGTGGATGTCCGGCACGTTCTTTTCGAAGCGAACCTGCTCGGCCGGCAGGCGCTCGCGCAGGACGCGCGCGTGCCCCTCGGCGCGCTCCGATTTGTCGCGATAAGCGAAGACGACGCGCGCCTCCGGCATCCGCTCGCACAAGGGCGCCACCAGCTGAGCCACACGCGCCGCCCCTTGGCTCACCTCCAGATCGCCCGGATAGACGAAGAGCGGCGCAGCCGAATCGAGCCCCAGACGCGCGCGAACCGCGCCCACCTCGTCGAGGGTAGGCATCTCCAGCCGCGGGGCGGGCGGCGGCACCACGCGCACGTCGAACGAAAGCTTCGCCGCCGCCAACGACTCGGCGAAGCGCACGCGCGTCCACTCGCTCTGCACCACCACCCGATCACCGAACAGCAGCTGCTCCGGCCGCTCGAACGAGCGCGGCGGCGAAGCAACCGTCTGCACCACCGGCACCCTGCGCAGCGCGCGCAAGACGCGCCCGACTTGGCTGGAGCGGGGGTTGGGAGCGAACACGAAATGCCAGAGGTCCGCGCGCGAGCGAATCAGCAGGAAGGCCGCCGCGCGCAGGTTCTGCGTCAGGCCGGGGGCAAAGGTCCCCGCGTCCGAGTAAATCGGCTCCACCTGCGCCCGGCCGAGCAACTCCGGCGCGCCCGCGCTGGTGCCCAGCACCCGGCAGTCCAGGTCCGAGTAGTGCGTCACCAAATCGCGGACGAGGCACTTCGTGCCATCGCGGAAGGGTGACGCGATGGGCTTGGAGACGAACTGAACGACCGGGCGCGCCGCTGCCATGGCCTTCTCCTATCGGAGCGCCGCCCCGAACGAAAGCCCGCCGACCGCGACCGGCTCGGCCACAGCCCACGCACTCGACCGCAATCTGCTCGACCGCGCTCGCCTCAGCCGCGCTCGCCTCAGCCGCGCGCAGCCCGCAAGATGGCCTCGTGGCTCTTGCTGAGCGCGCTGTCGACCGCGGCCCCCACGGCTGCCTCCTGCACCCGCACGCGGGCCGAGACATCCTGGCTGCTGCTGGAGTCACCCGAGACCGACGCGCGCCCCGACAGCTTGCCCACGATGTTGTACTCGGGCATCGACTGCATCACGAACTCGACCTTGGCCGAGACCACGAAGCCATCGCTGCCGTTCTCCGAGGACAGATCACGCAGGCTGCCGATCACCACGATGACCGGACGATGAAGAGTCTTTGCCGCCGCGGCGGGATCTTCCGAAGGGTGGAGTAGCGCCACTCCGGGGATCTTGCGGAACGCTGCCCGGGTCGCCTGTGCGGCGGCGCCGAGCGCCTCGGGCGCTCCCGAGCTGCTGCGATTCTTCACGCCATCCAGCTTGACCAACAGGGTGGCCTTGGCCCGCTCGATGCCTTCGGCCTTCTGCTGCTTCTCGAGCGCGCCGATGGTCGACTCGATCTGTCGCCGCACCGCTGCGTTGTCGTCGCCTCGACGCGCACGCAGCGCGTCGAGCGCAGCAGGATCGCTCAAGGTGGCCAGCGCCGCAGCGCTCGCGGCGCGAACGGCGGCGCTCTCGTCACGTAGTCCGTTCAGCAGCACCGGGAGCGCAGCGCCATCGGCGGTCTTACCGAGGAGCAGCGCGGCTTGCACCCGCACTCGGAAGTCTTTCGAGGCGAAGCGTTGCGCCAGCTCCGCCATGCCGCCCGTCGCGGGAGCGTCGGCATACGCCAACGGCTGCAGCGAGGTGGAACCGATCAGCGCCCCGAGGGCGACGGCGGTGAGGAGGAGGGAGGGTCGGCGCGACACTTTGCTCATTCACTAAGCGGACACGGGGGGAAATTTTCAATGCTCCAGCGCTGTCGCCCCTCATTTTTCGGGGGCTACGGCGGAGGCTTGCCTACCTCGCCCCTCATTGGCCCGAGCTCGATCCGAAACGAGAACGAACAGTTGCGAGGGTCGCTCGGTATTCCAAAGAGAACGGGAGCTTCCACTTTCGCGGAAACTCCCGTCCTAGCTGCACCTCGGATGGGTGCTGCGCCTGGGGTCAATCAGGCATCGATGGGGCAGCCATCGTTCTTCTGGGCGCCCTTACCTTTGCCGTCTTCCTTCTGATCGGCGCACTCGTCCTGGTTGTCCGGGATGCCGTCCTTGTCGTTGTCGGGATCGGGGCAACCGTCGGTGTCCTCGAAGCCGTCGGTGTCCTCGGCTTCGCCGGGGCACTTGTCCTTGTCGTCTTCGATTCCGTCGGAGTCCTGATCCTTGGCGTCGGGGCAACCGTCGAGATCATCGACACCGTTCATCGTCTCGGGCTCGGCCGGGCAATGATCCTGGAGATCCGGGACGCCGTCCTTGTCGTTGTCGAGATCGGGGCAGCCGTCCTTGTCGTCGATGCCGTCCACGTCCTCGGCCTGGTTCGGGCACTTGTCGCCGCTGTCGGGCAGACCGTCGGCGTCGTTGTCGAGATCGGGGCAGCCGTCGCTGTCCTCGACGCCGTCCTTGTCCTCGGCATCCGTCGGGCAAGCGTCGCTCGCGTCGCTCAGGCCATCGCCGTCCCGATCCTTCGACTCGGCGCTGTACACCACACCCAAAAAGGCGCGAGCCGTCGGGATGCCGATGCCCTTGAACACACCGGCGCCGCCACCCGCGGTGAAGGTGAACTTCGAACCGAGCGGCACGATCTGTGCGCCGCCGTCGACCTCGATCGAGTTGGCGCCAAGGTCGCTGCTGAAGTTGGTGCTGCCGAAAGCGTCGGCAATGACCCGCACGATCGGCCCCACCTGGTAGCCGACGGCCGCCGACCAACGCCCCTCGGGGCCCAGCGTCGTGCCGCTGCCGATGATCACTTCGCTGCGGTAAATACCACCGACGTTGACGCCGTAGGTGAAGTCGCCGACGCGACCATCACCGATCAGCGCACCGCCCACCGTGGGCGAGCCGTTACCGATGAAGCTGCCCTGCGCGGTGGCAGAGCCGAGCGGCGCGGTGCCGTAGAGGTAAGCACCGAAGGTGAACGGACCGTCTGCCTCGCCGTAGATGCGCCCCTTGGCTTCGAGCTGGATGTCACCCAGGCCGACGGCGCTCAGGCCGGCGGCGAGCGGATCGCCATTGGCGTCGATGCCCTGGCCCTTCACCCAGCTGACCGGGACCTTCAGGCCAATCTGCAGACGCGGGACGATGGTGAACGAGCCGTAGGCGTCGGCCGTGACCATGTTCTCGACGACGTAGATGGTCCGGACCAGATCGTTGCCGGTACACTCGGCAGTGCGGCACTCCTTCACCGTGAACGGCTGGTAGGCGTAGTTCGCCATCAGGCCCGCAGTCCACGTCATGCTGCCGTCGGTTCGCGCGCTGCGCGTGGTGATGAAGTTGCGTGGACCGGGCGCCGGATCGAAGCGCTGCACGGACACTTCGCCTTGGACGGTCTGGGCGTGAGCTGCGCTGGCGAAGGCGCTGGCAGCGAGGAGAGTGAGGGTAGCCTGGCGGAATCGGTTCGGGCGTGCGGGGATCTTCACTGAGCGGAGTCTCGGTTGGGGGGGCTGGGCAACCGATCGAGCGAGATGGTGCACGATCGTCGGGAGCAGGCTCTCACGCCCAGAGTGCAAACGGCAACTGGACCACGCTGGATAAGTGCGATGTTTCGCGCACCTGGCGCCTTCCTGGTTCACTGGCCGTTCACCGGCGACAACGGCTCGCACCCGAGCGGCTTACCGATGAAAGGGGGCTGCGCTCGGGTGGGCTGCGGCGAATGCACGGGAAGGCCATCCGAGGGCCGCAGCCTGGTTCGCTCGATGAGTCCCGACCAACCCGACGCGGCCATTTCGAGCCATCCGGGGGCCGTAGCGTCGCATCGGCGTCGCATTGACAGCGTGGATTCCATCATGCGAAAGACCCGCCCACGGCCAGGCCCGTAGGAACAATCCATGCGAAAAGTAAGAAGCGGGGCTCTCCGAGGAGTCGCAGAAGGTATCGCGACCCTAGCCATCGCCCTACACGCACCTACGGCGTTGGCGCAGACCGCCCCGCCTGCGGCGGCACCTGGAGCTGGGGCAGCCAAGCCTGCGCAGCCCGCTCAGCCGGCTCCGGCGCAACCAGCTCCGGCGCAACCGGCGCAGCCGGCACCGGCACAGCCCGCTCCCGCTCAGCCGGCTCCAACACAACCGGCTCCTGCGCCGACGCAGCCTGCCGATCCCAACGCGACCAGCGGCGCACCGACCACGGGCGGAGCAGCAGAAGGCGCAACGAGCGGCGACGCCAGCGTCTCCACCGACCAAGAGCAGACGGCACCGGCCACCACCACGCTGCCGCCGAGCAGCGGCGCGGCTGGCGGCGATCTGGGCTTCGGCCAGTACCCCGCGAGCGCGAGTGATACGCCCAAGGCCGCAGCCCCCGAAGCCAAGAAGGCTCCGCAGGATGGCGAGCAGATCTTCGCAGAGGACTGGTGGTCACACACCCGCCCGACCGTGGAACTGCACGGCAACTTCCGCGTGCGTCTGCAGATGATGCACCAGTTCTCGCTCGGGCGTCTCGACGCTCCCGAGGACGCGCTGTGGCCGCGCCCGGCCGACGACTACTACACGGATCTGAACGGCGAGAGTCACGGTCCGCAGCTCTGCACCGCGGCCGAGTCCGGTGTGGTCGGTGGCGCCAACGATCCGGGTGACGCACGCTACGGCTGCAAGAACCCGACGCAGTTCGGAGGCAACACGCGCTTCCGCATCGAGCCGGCCATCATCATCTCCGACAACCTGCGAGTCCGTTCGCAGATCGATATGCTCGACAACGTGACGTTGGGCTCGACGCCCAACGGCTACGGCAACTTCCCCACCGCCGGTGGCTACATGGTCTCGCGCGACCAGTACGCGCAGCTGAGCGGCCAGACTAACACGCAGGTGTCCCCCGTCTCGGGCGTGAACAGCCTGCAAGACGCCATCGCGGTGAAGCGCGCTTGGGCCGAGTACGAGACGCCTTTCGGCCAGGCTCGCTTCGGTCGCATGCCCGACCACTGGGGCCTCGGCCTCTACCACAACGCGGGTGACGACATCGACGGCGACTACCAGTCGACCGTGGATCGTTTGGCCTTCGCCACCGGCCTGCCCTCGCTCTCGCTGTACGCCACCTTGGCTTGGGACTTCCCGTACGAGGGCCCGACCAGCCAGGCCTTCATGAAGCCCGGCGTCCCTGCCTACGACCTCGCCCAGTTCGACGATCTGAGTCAGCTGAACCTGCAGGTCTTCCGTCGCGTCGACCGCCAGCTGGAAAAGCTGATGCTCGCCCGCGGCGACGTCGTGGTGAACGGCGGCCTCTACCTCACCTATCAGTTCCAGCGTCTGGCCAACGACTACTCGGGCACCGGCGCCACCTGCGCCAATGGTGCAGCGGCTCCCGACTGTCAGGCGGGCGAAGCTTCGACCGGCTACACGCGGCGCGGCCTGGAAATGTGGACGCCGGATCTCTTCGGCGAGGTGAAGTACCGCAAGTTCCACTTCGCGGTCGAAGCCGTCTCACACTTGGGCACGATCCAGGGTCTCACGACCGATCCGTCGTTCCCCTCCGACTACGACGATCCTTCGGCGGCCAACCGCAACGGTTACCGCGTGAACCAGTGGGGCCTCGCCACCGAGATCACCCAGCGTTTGGTGGAAGATCGACTGAAGCTCGGTTTCTACTTCGGCTGGGCCAGCGGTGACGGCGACGTCGGCAGCCTGAGCCCGACCAACCCGATCGAGCCCGCCACCGGCGATCGCAGCATCGACACGTTCCGCTTTCACCCGGGCTACCGCGTCGACCTGATCCTGAACCGCAGCATCCTGAGCCGCGTTCAGGGCAGCTACTACATCAAGCCGATGGCCCAGTACGACTTCATCCGCAACGCCACCGGCATGCGGCTCGGCGGTCGCGCCGAGGCCATCTGGACCCGCGCCACCAACTTCATGCAGACGCCCGGGCATCAGAACGATCTGGGCATCGAGCTGAACGCCAGCGTCTACTTCCAGTCGAAGGACGGCGTGCTGAACGACGATCCCGAACTGGTCGGTGGCCTCTTCGCCATGATCCAGTACGGCGTGCTCTTCCCGATGAGCGGCCTCGGCTACCTCTCGCAGCAGACCACGGCCAACTCCTCGACCCTTCCCGGTTTGGAGACGCCGATGACCGTGCGCATGTTCATGGGCGTCGCCTACTGATCCTTCGGATCCGGCGCGTGTCGCCTGGAGTCGGATGGAATCTCACACGCTCCGCTCCTTTTCTCTGCTCAGTACAACGTGGCTGTACGGGCAATGAACTTCGCGGTCACGCGTCCGGGTTACGAATGACCGGCCAACGCGACAGCATTGTCATGCCGAACAGCTGACGAGTGACGCTCGCGCACTGATTTCATCACGAATTCCGCGACGCATGCGAGTTGGCGCGACTTCTGCAGAACAGCCCCAACTGGAATGCTTAACAGGGACCCGCATTCCTTGTAGAAGCCAAGCTCCCGGGTCTACCCGGGAGGGAGAAGTTTCGTCAGGGAAGAAGTCTCGCCGGTAGAACGGACAATCCCCCGGCGGGGTCGGCTCGAACGAGCGCCGCAATCAGTACCATCGATGGGCCCAGGGCAAGACCCCGGGAGAGGAAAGAAGAAGGAGCTTTCGACTATGGCAATGTTCAAGAAGCTGGGTTTTTTTGGAGCACCGCTGGCTGTGCTCTTGGCCGGCGCCGGCGCCACGACCGCCTGTGACGGCGGTGGCCTCTGTGGCCCTTGTGGCACGGTAGCCAACGGTAGCCTCGAGATCTCGGGCTCGGCCCAGCTCGACGGCTTCTTCACCGCAGTCTCCAACCTCGACAAGTCGATCGTCACGCTGTCGGCCGACTTCGAGCTCGGTCTGACGAACCTCGAGGCCGCCTTCGGCGTCGAGGCCGAGGCCAACGCCGACTGGAGCGCCCGCGTGGACGCCCTGGTCGCCGAGATCAAGGCCGAGGTTCAAGCCAACGCCAGCGCAGGCCTGACCGTGAAGACCACGCCGGCTCAGTGCTCGGCCAGCATCGACGTCGCCGTCGAGGCCCAGGCCAGCTGCGAAGCCAAGGCCGAGTGCGAGGTCGAGGCCGATCCCGGCAGCGTCGAAGTGAAGTGCGAAGGCTCCTGCACCGGCTCCTGCTCGGGCTCCTGCTCGGGTGAGGTGAAGTGCACCGTGAAGGGCCCCAGCGTTGCTTGCGAAGGCTCCTGCGAGGGTACCTGCGAGCTGAGCGCTGCCGCCGAGTGCTCGGGTACCTGCAAGGGCACCTGCAACGGCACCTGCTCGGCCACGCTCGAGGATGGTTCCTGCTCGGGCACCTGCGACGGCACCTGCGAGGGTTCTTGTGAGGTTCAGGCCGGCGCTTCCTGCAACGGCACCTGCAACGGCTCTTGCACCGCCACTCCTCCCGAGGCTGGCTGCGAGGGCGAAGTGAAGTGCGAGGGTTCGTGTGAGGGTTCTTGCTCCGGCGGCTGCCAGGGCGAGGCCACCCCGCCCAGCGTTTCGGCTGACTGCGAGGCTTCGGCCGATTGCCAGGCTCAGGCCAAGGCTCAGGCCAGCGCCAGCGTCGAGTGCACCCCTCCCTCGGTTGCCATCGGCTTCGAGTTCACGGGTGACGCCAGCGCCAAGGCCAGCTTCGACGCGAAGCTCGCCGCCCTGCAGGCCAACCTGCCCGTCATGCTGAAGGCCACGGCCAAGTACAGCGCTCTCGTCACCGGCAAGGTCGATGGTGAGGTCGTGTTCGAGACCTCTCCGGTCGCCCAGATCCAGGCTGGTCTGAAGGGTGTCATCGACGCTGGCGTCGAGGGCGAGCTCTTCGCCAACGTCCCGGCTGGCAAGCTCGAGTGCGCCCTGCCCGCCCTGCAGGAGGCCGCCAAGGTCCTCGCCAAGGTCGGCGGCGACGCGGCCGGCAAGATCGAGGCTCAGGCTTCGTTCGCTGGTGAGGTCGCTGGCGGCTTCGGCGGCTGAGCGAAAAGGTAGAGTCCACCGAGCTCGACTCGGTGACTCGTGAGAGAGGCCGCTGGGGTGACCCAGCGGCCTTTTCCTTTTCCTGTTTTCGACGTCGGCGTGTTCGCGCCGGGAGTGGGTGGTAGATGCCTGAATGGCCATGACGCCCCGCGCTCCCGCTCCGAACCGTCTCCTCGACGATCCCCGTCTGCCGCTCTGGCTCATCGGCGCAGGGTTGGTGGGCAGCTTGGTGCTCGAGCTGGTTCACGTCCGCGCCTACCTGTGGCCGGCAGCCGCCAGTTACTGCTCGGTCGGCCAGAACTTCGACTGCGTCAGCGTCGCGACTTCGTCGACAGCCATCTTCTTCGGTCTACCTTGGGCGCTCTGGGGCGTGGTCGGCTTCGTCTCGCTCGGGGCAGCAGCGCTGCTGCGTTCCCGTTGGCTCCTGCCGCTCTCGCTCGGCTCGGCGCTCGTGTCGCTGGCACTGCTCAGCGTCGAACTGTCGCTGATCGGTTCGGTGTGTCTGGGCTGCGAGGTGGTCCACGTCATCACCTGGCTGCTGGCCTACGTAGCTTGGCGTCAGCGCGCGAGGGCGACTCTCGACCTGCGCGACCGCAGCGCGGCGTGGTGGACATTCGTGGTGCCTGGGTCGCTGGCGCTGACGCTGATTTGGTTCGTTCCCGCTTACTGGGGTGCCTTCAGCTACCGCACCGAGCCCCCCTACGCCCAAGGCGTCACGCCCGAAGGCTACCCTTGGATCGGCTCGTCTCAGCCGCGCCTCACCGTCCACGAGTTCACCGACTACCACTGCCCGCACTGCGCGCTGGGTACCGTCCGTTCCCTGGCGCTGCTCGAGCGCCATCCCGATCTGCGCATCGTGCGTCGCCAGCACCCGCGCGTGAACTGCAGCGAGAGCAACTGCCTGTCGGTACGACTGGCCTACTGCGCCGCCGAGCAAGGAAAGTTCTGGCGGGCCGACCGCTGGCTGTTCGCTCACGCCCCCGGTCGCCAGCGTTACGAGCCGGCCGAGCTGGCTCGGGACCTCGACCTCGATCTGCCCCGGCTGCTCGAGTGCCGCAGCCGCCCCGAGCTGATTGAGCGGGCCCAGGCCGAGGAGAAAATCGCCCGCAAGGCGCGCATGATCGACACACCCGGCTACCAGGTGGACGGCAAGAAGGTGCAGGCCAAGGCGCTGCCCGGCCTGGTCCGCGAGCGCCTGCGCTGAGGCCTCGACATTTGACAGCAGGAGAAGCCGGCCGTAGTCCGCCGGCGTCATGAGCGAAGCCCCCGCCTCCACTGCCACGGCAGCCGCCACCGTCTCCTCCCGCTCGATTCAGGAGGGTGATCCCGTCCCCGGCGCCAAGAACGTCGTCTTGATCATGAGCGGCAAGGGCGGCGTGGGCAAAAGTACGGTCTCGACCAACCTGGCCCTCGCCTTGAAGCGACGCGGCTACCGCGTCGGCCTGTTGGACGCCGACATGTACGGGCCGAGCATCCCGACCATGTTGGGCATCAATGGCCGCCCGCGAACCGAGGGGCAGCGCATCGTCCCGCTCGAGCGCTTCGGCGTGAAGCTGATGAGCCTCGGCTTCTTGCTCGACGATCCCAAGGCGGCGGTGGTGTGGCGCGGCCCCATGCTCCACGGGGCGCTCATGCAGTTCCTGGGAGACGTGAACTGGGGCGAGCTCGACTTCTTGCTGCTCGATCTTCCCCCCGGAACCGGCGACGTGGCGCTGACGCTCTCTCAGAAGCTGCGCGCCAAT
>DATIDO010000035.1:0-2747 GCA_035456245.1 Polyangiaceae bacterium | reverse complement strand
TCATGGTGAATGGGGTCCGGGTGGGGGCGGCTCTGGTGAAGGAGGCTCGGCCACTTCGGGCACGGCCCGGGCCGCATCGGGAGCTGCGGCAGGTTCGGGGGCCTCGGGCGTCGTCGCCGCCCGACCGAACACGAGCTCTTCCGCCATGGCCGCCGTCAACTCCTCGTCGGTGAGTCTATCGCGCTTGCGTGCGATGGCGAGCAGCTGATCCACGTGGCGCTTGCGCGCGGGACGAAGGCGGCCGTCCGAACCGAAGTAGTCGCGCGTGGGCGCCGGCAGGATCGAGGCGATGAAGAAGCACTGGGCGGCAGTCAACTGGGCCGGCGTCGTGTGGAAGTAGTGCTCCGCGGCGGCGCGAATGCCGTACACCCCGGGACCGAACTCGACCACGTTGACGTACAGCTCGAGCAGGCTGGTCTTCTCGAAGCTCTGCTCCAGCAGCATGGTGAGCGCGGCTTCTTGCAGCTTGCGCGACAGGTTCTTGTCGCGTGAGAGGTAGAGGTTCTTGGCCAGCTGCATGCTGATCGTGCTGGCTCCACGCACGAACTTACCGGCGCGCGTGTTGTCGCGGATCGAGCTCTCGATGGCGCGATCGTCGAAGCCTTTGTGCCGGAAGAAGCGCCCATCCTCGGTGACCAAGAGGGCCGACTCCAGGTGCCGACTGATGTCGGCGTAGGGAGTCCAACGCTCGGAGCCCGGACCGAAGACCAACGTCTGCGGCACATCGCCTTCACCCACCACCTCCTTGTCGAAGGCCGAACGAAAACGATCGGGGCTCAAGGTCGGCGGCACTCGCTGGATCTTGCAGTCGTTCTTCAGATCCCAGCGCACGGCCATCTTGCCCAACTTGCGGGTGTCCGCCTGCACGGCGGCGTCGAGCGAGAAGGTCCCGGCCAAGCCGAGCGAGCCCACCTCACCCAGGAGACCGCGCGGCGCCGAGTCGAACAATGCCTGGCAAGAGACGAGCGGGGCCTTCGCGCGCAGATCGAGTGTCACGAACTCGGCCCCGCGCTCCATGTCCAACTCCGTCGAGAGCCGCGCCTCGCCCAGCCTCAGCTCACCGCTCCTCAGCGCGAAATGGCTACCATCCAAGCTGGCCTCGGCGCGACCGCTCACCACCAGGCGCGACAGTTCGATGGGCGCCGGCGACAGCGACGCATTGTGGAGTTCGAGCGACTCGATGGCCGCCTGCCCCTCCACCCGCACCGTGCCCGCATCACCCGACAGCGTCGCGCGCAGCGAGCCCGAGAGCGCCGACTCCCCCAATTGGTGCAGCCCGAAGTCCCCCTCGTTCACCCCCAACGCGCGCAGCGACACCGGCCCGCCTTCGAGACGGAGCTCGCTCTCCTTCGTTGGATCGAAGGGCAGACTGCCGGAGAACGAGAGCGGCGTGCCGCGCGCCACTTCACCGCGCGACAGCGTGAAGCGCAGCGCTTCGGCCGAGCGCTCGACCACCAACCGTTGCGGTCCCACCTGGAGCCTGTCCGGAGCCTTCTCCACCACCAGCGTGAGCGCCGCCAGCTCGGCTACCTCGGGCGCAGAGGCCCCCAACTCGCGCAGCCTCTCGAGCAGCGCGCGCGCTGCCACGACGCGCTCCGGGTGCAGGACGAAGCGATCGAGCAAGCCGCGTTCGCTGTTCGGCTCGTCGTCCTCGTCGGCAGGCAACTGAGGCGGATCATCCGGGTTGGCCGGGGCCGAGGGGACCACCGCGGGCACGCGGTAGCGCACCGTCGCCTCGCTCGCCCTCAAAAGCCGCAGAATTCGCCCATTCCCCCGGCTTTCCCATTCGGCGGCGGCGCCCACCAGGCTGACGTCCAGCTCGTCCTTCGTCAGGGACATCAGCTCGACGCCGAGGCGCAGTCGCTCCGCGCTGCGCTCGGCCGTCACGCCCGATAGCTTCTGTACTGCTTCCCCGCCGAAGGCTCCGCGCCAGAGGACATCGAGCCCCCGAGCACTCTCGGTCCGCGCCGGCGCGGAGGCATCACGCTCTGCCTCGCTCGACTGACTCGGATGCCGTCGCCGAAACTGACTCAGCCTCTGCTCCAGTTCCGCGACGGTCCCCTCGAGCTTCACCACACCGCCGTCGACGCTCAGCTGACGCAAGCGCGGCGCCGACAGCCCAACCCGGGCGTCGACACGCTCGAGTCGCGCCTCCACGCCCTCGACACCCTCGAGTCGCAGGTCCACGTCACGGAGCGCCACCGAACCCCAGCCGAGCTCGAGGCGTCCCACCTCGAGCAGCACACCCCGACGTGCTGCCTCCTCCCGAACCAGGTGGCGCACCCAGGGCCGCACCCCACAGGCAGCGCCCACGAGCAGCGCCAGTACGACCCCAGCCGGCACCCAGATCCGTTTGCGCACCGCCCCTGGACCCTACACGAGACGGCGCCCCCGCTCGACGCCCCCATTCGACGTCCCCCAGCCGAGCCTCCGCAGGAAAATCGCAGCCCGCCTCATCCGGGCGTGACGACCGCTTGACGCCACCCAACCTCGTGGTAAAGCGCCGACCCCAATCGGAACGCTTCGGCGTCCGAGACCAGTCCCGCTCCGGCGCGACTGGAGGCCACCCGGCCCGGGCCATTAGCTCAATTGGTAGAGCAGCGGACTCTTAATCCGTTTGTTATAGGTTCAAGTCCTATATGGCCCACCCCTGAAGCCCAGCGACATCGCTGGGCTTTTTCGTTTCTGGGCTACGTAGAATCAGGCCGGGTGGAGACAGCGGAGACAGCCTGTGGAGACAAATTGTC
>DATIDO010000034.1:0-11201 GCA_035456245.1 Polyangiaceae bacterium | reverse complement strand
GGTCGATCAGCGCTCGGACATCTACGCCGTGGGCTGCATCCTCTACGAACTGCTCTGCGGTAGCGTGCCCTTCTCCGGCAGCAGCTTCCTCGAGGTGCTCAATCACCACGTGCTCACCCCGGTCACGCCGCCGACGCAGGTCAACCCGCACGTGCGGGTGTCGACCGAGCTCGAGATCGTCGTGCTGAAGAGCCTGGCCAAACAGCCGGAAGATCGCTTTCAGACGATGAAAGAGCTGTCCGAGGCTCTGCTCACCACGCCCGAGGGCATGGCGCTCGGGCGCTCGATCTCGTCGATGATTGGTTTGGGAGACGCGCCTCGAGCTGCCACGGCCCGCGCCGAGAGTCGCGCACTGCGGACCGAGGTCCACGGCTCTCCGGTGTCACGTCCCGACGCGTCGCCGGCGGCCTCACCGAACGGGCCTGCGACCAACGGCCCCACTTCGGCGCGGACGGCGGCTCCGGCCACGCACACCTTGGTCGACGTCGAGCTGCCGAGGGGCTCGCTCCTGCCGCTCTGGATTGGGCTGGCCTCGGTCGGCCTCTTGGCCTCGGCTGCCGCATTCTGGTTCCTGGGCAGGGAGTCGGGCGACGAAACCCCGCCCTTGGTGGTCGAGCCCGTGGCCGCCGCCGAGCCAGCCGAACCAGCCGAGCCCGTTGGCTCGGCGCCTCCTCAGCAGCCGACCCCTGCTGGGACGGCCGATGCGGGTACCGAGCAGCCGGCCCCCACCGATCCCGGCGCCCAGCCCGCCTCCGGCCAGCCCAGTGCGCCGCCGCCCGCCGCGCCGGCAAAGATCGTCGTACACGTCTCGACGGTCCCGGCTGGTGCCGTCGTCACCCAGGATGGATTCCAGGTTTGCGACACCACGCCGTGTGACGTGTCGCTCGATCCGGGTGCAGCCGTGGTCCTGTCGGCCAAGCTCGGCAGCAAGACCGGCAGCGCCAAGGTCCTCGCCCAACGTGAACAATCCGTGACGATCGCGCTCGGCGCTCCTGCCGCGCGCCCCAAGCCATCGGGCGGCTCGTCGCTGTGCGAGGTCGAGGTCGATGGGCTGAAGATCCTGCGACCCTGCCAGTGAATCGCGTCGGGTCGCTTTCGACCTGGTGAGCGGCCGGCGGCAGTCGGACCTCGTCTCACCTGCGCGCTCGACCAGCCTGTCTCGAAGGAGACGGGCTCCGAAGATGATCGGTGGTCAGCGCGAGCAATTCGGCCTAGGAGGTGAAACCGATCGCGGCCGTCGTGCGTAGCCGCCCGGGAGGGGAGCCTGCTAGAGTTCTCCTGGGAGAGGCCGTGCCACAGAACCTACCCGTGCCCGTTGGCGAGATCTTCGCCGGAAAATACCGCATCGATCGGGTCCTCGGCGAGGGCGGGATGGGCGTCGTGGTTGCGGCACACCATTTGGAGCTCGACCAGACGGTCGCCATCAAGTTCCTGCTCGACTCGATGAAGGACGGCAGCCGCGAAGGTGCCGAGCGCTTTCGTCGCGAAGCGCGTGCTGCCGCGAAGATTCAGAGTGACCACGTCGTGCGCGTGCTCGACGTAGGTGTCTTGGACAGCGGCGAGCGCTACATGGTGATGGAGTACATGGACGGGCGCGACCTGTCCGATGAACTCCAGGCCGTGGGATCGATGTCCGTTCCCGTGGCCGCCGGCTACATTCTCGAGGCGCTCGACGCCATCGCTCACGCCCATGTGGTGGGCATCGTTCACCGCGATCTCAAGCCCGCCAACCTGTTCTTGGCACGTCGCCCGGACGGCAGCGCACGCATCAAGGTCCTGGATTTCGGCATCTCCAAGACCTTCGGGCAGTCTTCGGCCTCCGAGCTTTCGCTCACCAAGACCTCGTCCTGGATGGGCTCGCCGCTCTACATGTCGCCCGAGCAGATGCAGTCGGCGCGCGATGTGGATCAACGCGCCGACATCTGGTCGCTGGGCGCGATCCTCTACGAGCTGCTGACGGGACGGCCTCCCTATTTGGCGGAGTCGCTCCCTCAGCTCTGCAACATGCTGCTCACCACCGATCCCGAGGACGTGCGCTTGCTGCGTCCCGATCTGCCACCCGAGCTGGGTACGGTGATCATGCGCTGCCTGTCGCGCAACGTGGCGACCCGCGTGCAGGATGCGGGTGAGCTGGCGCGTGCTCTCGCACCTTTTGCAACCGGACCCCACGCAGCCCGCATCAGCCGGCTGCCGAGTCAGCTGGATCGCACCGAGCTCGGCGGCTCTCTCGAGACGCTCGGCGGCATGGCGCGAGGCTCGACCACGTCCGGACAGCGCTCCTCGGGCGATTTGGCCGCGGTGCTGGCGGCCGAGACGGTGGCGGGTCACACCGCGCCGATCGGTGCGGCCGATTCCAACAAGAAGTCGGGTCGCATGCTGTGGGTCGGAGCGGCTGCGCTGCTCCTGGGCCTGGGCGCGTGGTTCGTGCTCCGTCCGGCGCCGAGTGCGTCGTCCGAGGCGCTCGCCCCCACGGTCCAGCCGGTGGGCGAACAGCCCAAAGCAGCCACCTCGCCCGCGGTGCCGGAAGTGAACCGCCCGGCCCAGGTCGAGACGGCCCCGACGCCGCCAGCCGCACCGGCCGCACCCACCGCACCCGCGGCCAGCGCGCCGGCCGGAATGGCCAGCGCAGCGCCGGCTGCGCCAGCCGTCACGGTGAAGACGAGCAAGCCCAAGTCCACGACCGAGGAGAAAAAGCCGACGACCACGAGCGACGGCGATTTGTCCGACTTCGGTGGGCGTCGCTGATTTGCTCGCTGGAGCTCCGCGGTTGGCCTCGCGGTCAACCGGTTGTCGCTCTAGAGTAGGACTCATGGCGTCCGGCAGCGTGTCTGCCCGCCCTTTTGGGGCGAGCGGGTAGACACATCGTCTGCCGCGACGTGCTTGGGTGTCGAGTCGGAGGGAACGGAGTGGTGCGTATTTCGTTGGGACGGGCGATGGGCGGACGTGTGCTCTCGGCGGCGCTGCTAGTGGCAGCTTGTTCGCTCTCGGTGACTCCTGCGTGGGCAGTGACGCCCGAGGAAAAGGCGGCGGCCGAAGCGCAGTTCGACGAAGGCCTGAAGCTGCTCAAGGCGGGCAACTACGAGACTGCGGCGAAGAAATTCGAGTCCAGCCAGCGCGTCGAGCCCGGTATCGGCACGCTGCTCTACCTCGGCGAGTGCTACGAGAAGATGGGCCGCACGGCGAGCGCGTGGGCGACGTTCCGTGAGGCTGCCTCGATGGCGCAGGCTGCGGGTCAGGCCGACCGCGCCCGCATCGGCACGCAGCGCGCGGATCGACTGACGGACAAGCTGTCGAAGTGGACGATCGAGCCCGCTCCGTCGCAGAGTTCGCTCGATGGTCTCGAGGTGTCGAGCGACGGCAAGCCGATCTCCAAGAGCCTGTGGGGAACAGCGGTTCCGGTCGATCCCGGTGAGCACGTACTGACGGTGAGTGCTCCGGGCCATCGCTCCGCCGAGCTGCGCGTCAGCGTGGGCGCAGGCGCGCCGCCCCAGACCGTGCAGCTTCCTGTCTTGGAAGTGTTGCCGCCCGAGGCCACCCCTGCTGCGGCAGGCGGCGGTGCGGTCGTCGCGTCCACTCAGGGTCCGCCTGCGGACGAGGTCTCGGATGGGAGCGGTCAACGCACCGCGGGCCTGGTCACGGCGGGCGTCGGTGTCGTCGCGCTCGGCGTTGGTGCGGCCTTCGGCTTCATCGCCATCGACAACAACAACCAAGCCATCAAACAGGGTTGCTCGACCATTAGCTGTCCGGCCAACGCCCAGGGGGTCGACGAAGCCAACGCCGCGCGCGACGCCGCGACCGTCTCGACCATCGGCTTCATCGCTGGCGGCGTGCTGGTTGCTGCGGGCGCCGTCTTCTACTTCACGGCGCCGGACGCTCCCACCACGGCTCGTCTGCACGTCACGCCGACGCTGGGCGGCGCAGCGCTTTCTTTCGGGGGTACGTTCCAATGAAACTTCGCTTCGCCTCGCTCGGGATGGTTTGCCTGGCCGTATCGGCGGCTTCGTTCGGCTGCGCCTCGTTGATTGGGATTGGCTCGCCGCCAGCCGAGGACGCAGGTGGCGACACGGGCGACGATTTGGTCGACGACCCGAGCGGCGTGCGCACGACCGTGGCCTGTCAGGAGTACTGCGACGCCGTGATGCAAAACTGCACGGGTGAGTTCGAGCAGTACACGGCGCGCATTGCCTGTGTTCGAGCCTGCAACACCTGGGAGGCGGGTACCGCGTCCGAGCCTTCGGGCAATACGGTGGCTTGTCACAAGCGCTTCGCCGGGCTCGCAGCGTCGCAGCCACAGGAGCAGTGCGGTTCGGCTGGACCTGCGGGCATCGGCCCTTGCGGCGGCAAGTGCGAGAACTGGTGCGGATTGCTCGAGGCAGCCTGCCCCGACAACTATGCCGAGATGATCGATTGTCAGGCGTCCTGCGGCGCTCTGCCTGCTGCTTCGGGCACCTATTCGTCCGGCACGATGCAGTCTGGGAACAGCATCGAGTGCCGCATCTATCACACCAACGCTGCGCTCGAGAACGAGGACACGCCTGCCACCCACTGCCCGCACGGCAAGTTCATGCCGGACTCGCAGTGCGTGGATCCCGAAGGGCCGCTCAGCTGTCAGGTCTACTGCCAGAACGTGATGGGCGCTTGCCGCGGCGACAACACCCAATACGAGAGCGAGACCGACTGCTTGGCCGCTTGCGCGGTCTTCGACCTGGGTACCATCGACGACCAGAACGAGAACACGGTGGGCTGCCGGCGCTACCACTCGTTCAGTGGGCTCTCGAGCCCAAATCTCCACTGCCCGCACGCTGGACCGACGGGTGACGGCCATTGCGGCTCGCCGACCGACGACACGGGATCCTGCCTCTCGTTCTGCCAGTTGGCGGAGGCGGCCTGTGGTACCGACTTCGTTGGTTGCATGGCGGATTGCCCGGCCACGCCGGGCTCCGAGGCCAACGCAGGCTACACGGTCGGCAAGGCACTCGAAGCGGACGACTTGCTCTGCCGCACCTATTACGCTGTCAAAGTGCTGGGCGATCCGACGCTTCAGGCCGAGCTGTGCGCGCACGTCGATCTCGCCGGCACCTGCCCGGCGCCCTGATGTTCGCGGGGTCGGGCCTGATGCTCGCCGGGCCCAGGCAGGAACGGCCGGAAGGGTCGACCTTTCGAGTTCGAGCCCGTCGGGGAGCGATCCCAATGGGCGCCGGTCCTGACAGCGCGGTCCGTCTGCGCTAAAGGCGCATTCATGCTCGACCCCCGTTTCGTTGCCGAACATTTGGACGAGGTGCAGGCGCGGCTCGCCCAGCGTTCGGGTGACTTCGCCGCAGCCCTCGTGCAGGTGGGAGTGCTGGCGCAGGAGCGCCGACGCCTGATCACCGAGACGGAACAGCTCTCGGCCCGTCGCAACGCGGCCAACCAGGAGATGGCCGCGCTCGCCAAGGGTGGAGACAAGGAAGCGTTCGCCGCTCGCCGTGACGAGCTGAAGCTCCTGTCGGAGAAGGTGAAGGGCCACGAGGACCTGCTCAAGGTCTTGCTCGCGCGCTTCGAGGAGCAGCTCCTGTCGCTGCCGAACCTCCCCCACCCGGGCGCACCCGTGGGCAAGAGCGAAGACGACAACCGAGTCGTTCGCGAGTGGGGCAAGAAGCCCGAGTTCGCCTTCACCCCCCGCGCTCACGACGAGCTGTGCGAGGGGCTGCTCGACTTCGAACGAGCGTCCAAGCTCAGCGGCGCGCGTTTCAGCGTGCTTTGGGGCCAGGCGGCCAAGCTGGAGCGCGTGCTGATTCAGTTCATGCTCGGCGTGCACACCGAGCAGCACGGCTACACCGAGGTGGCGGTGCCCTACCTGGTTCGCGCTGCGGCGCTCCTGGGTACGGGCCAGCTCCCCAAGTTCGAGAAGGACCTGTTCAAGACCGCGCGCGGTGAGGAAGATCCCGAGCCGCTCTACCTGGTGCCGACGGCCGAGGTGCCGGTGACCAACCTCCACGCCGACGAGATCCTCGAACCCGGCAGCTTGCCGCGCGCCTACACCTGCTTCAGCCCCTGCTTCCGCAGCGAGGCGGGGAGCTATGGCAAAGACGTGCGCGGTCTCTTCCGCCAGCACCAGTTCGACAAGGTCGAGATCGTGCGCTTCGTCGAACCTTCTCGGGGACCGGAGGAGCTGGAGCTCCTGTTGGGCCACGCCGAGGCCATTCTGCAGCAGCTCGGCCTGCACTACCGTGTCGTCGAGCTGTGCACCGGTGACCTCGGCTTCGCTTCGCAGAAGACCTACGACATCGAGGTGTGGCTGCCGAGCCAGGGTCGCTATCGCGAAATCTCGAGCTGCTCTTGGTTCGGCGACTTCCAGGCGCGCCGCGCCAGCATTCGCCATCGTCCGGTCGCGCAGGGCAAACCCGAGTTCGTCCACACGCTGAACGGCTCGGGCCTGGCCGTGGGACGCACCCTGATCGCGGTCTTCGAGCAATACCAGAACGAAGACGGCAGCGTGACCGTGCCCGCAGCCCTGCGCCCTGCGCTCGGCGCGGACGTCATTCGCGCCCGCGGCTGAGTACCGCGCTCGCGCGCTCGGGAGCCATGGCAGACTCACAGGTCAAAGGCACGTCGCTGCGGGGCAACCTGGAGGCTGCGCAGCAGCTCTATGGGACGGTCGTGGTCGAGCGCGCGATCGAGCGTCTGCCCGCCGAGCACAAGCAGGCCGTGCGTACCGGGCTGCTGGTCAGCGGTTGGTATCCGATCGCCTGGATGGACGAGTTCTACCGGGCCCTGATGCAGGAGCTGCCGCAGGCACAGAATGCACCCGAGGTGGTGTCACGGCGCGCCGTCGAGATCGACATGAAGGGAATCTACGGGTTTCTCACCCGCTTCTTGTCGCCCGAGTTCTGCATCCGTCAGGCGCCGCGCGTCTTGGGCACCTACTACAAGGGACCGCGGATCGAAGCGAAGATCCTGAGCCACGGTCACGCCGAGCTCCACTTCGCCGAGTGCCACGGCTTCGGACGCTTCGCCTGGCGGGACATCGTTGCCGGTGCCCAGCGCATCTTCGAAGAGGCCGGAGCCCGCAATCCACGCCTGACCTTCGTCAGCGGGGGTCGCGACGGGGATGCGCGGGCTCTGGTCGACGTGCGCTGGAGCTAGAGCGGCCGCCCGACTTGGAGCGGCCAGCCGTGGCGCGGCCAGCAGGGTGGAGCGGCCAGCCGATAGAGCGCTTACTTGCGGCGCGACGGCTTCTTCTTGTTGCCGGTCGCGCCGGTCGAAGCCTTGGCTCCGCGGGTTTGTCCGGGCTTCTTGACCAGGCCGGTGCGCAGGAGCGGTCGCGACTTGCGTGAGCCGGGCTTGGTCGACCGTGCCTCGTCGGCGGAGCGCGGGCTGCTGGCCCGGGCCGACGAGCCCTGCGAACCGCCGGTGCTGGAGCTGGTCGCACGGGGCGCCGTTCGCGAGCTGCCCCGCGAATCGTCGTCACGGCCGGGCCTGCCTGCCCGAGGTGCGGTCCCACGCCGTTCCTCGCCGCGGGCCTCCGGGCGGAAGCTGCGGGCAGCTCCGCCGCTCCGGCCACCGCCGTCGCGAGGAGCGCTGCCGCCCCGTGCGCTGCTGCCGCCCCGTGCGCTGCTACCGCCCCGCCCGCCATCGCGGAAAGAGCGAGGCGCATCGCGGCTCGCCGTCCGCAGAACTTCCAGCTGCTTCTCGTCCAAATCGCGCCGTCCGTACACGGTCCGCCGCGCGATGGCGACGTCTTCGATCAGCACGCGGATGTCTTCGCCCAGCGTCACCGTATCGCCCGAGCGGGCGCCAACCAGCGAGAGCTCGTCGTCCGCCAGCTCGTAGCGGTCGGGGCCCATCGACTCGTACCGGATCATCACGTCGCAGAACGGCTCGCGAATGGCCACGAAGGCACCACTGCCGGTCAGCGCGCTCACGCGGGCATCGAAGGAGTCGCCAACGTGGCGTTGCATGTAGATGGCGCGGTACAGATCCACGACCTCACGCTCCACCTCCATGGCAGCGCGCTCGCGGGTGCTCGATTCGGTGGCGGAATCGCGGAGCGTTTCCAGCGCGGCGTTCGAGCGATCGATCGCACCACCTCGCAGGATCTTCTTCACCTGGCGATGCACGCACAGATCCGGGTAGCGCCGGATCGGCGAGGTGAAGTGCAGGTAGCAGGTCGAGGCCAGGCCGAAGTGGCCGTCGTTGTCGATGGAGTACTGGGCCTGCTTGAGCGAGCGCAGGAGCAACAGGTGCAGCACGTGGGCGCGCTCGTGGCTCGCGGTGTCGCGCAGGAAGTGGGAGACGCCCAGGGGCTCCAGCAATCCGTCGATATCGACCGGGACGCCGAGCTTCTCGCCGATCACTGCCAGCTTCTCCAGCTTCTGCGGATCGGGCTTGCCGTGGACGCGGTAGATGGCGGGCGCCTGCTTCTTGGTCAGCCACTCGGCTACCAGCTCGTTGGCCAGGAGCATCATCTCCTCGATCATCGAGTAGGCGCGCTTCAGGCCGGGGCGAGTGGCGCGCTGGGTGATGGCCGTGGGCGCGCCCGTCGCGGGATCGAGGTGGACGCGGGCCTCCGGCAGATCCAGATCGAGCGAGCCGCGCTCGATGCGCCGACGTCGCAGGCGTTCGGCCAAATCGGCCAAAATCTGCAGATCGCGCTTCATCGCTTCGGCTTGGGGCGACTGGGGGGACTCGGGGTCGAAGCCGAGCGCACGAGCCACGCCGTCGTAGGTCAGCTTGGCGGCCGAGCGCATGAGGCCCTCGACGATCTCGTACGAGCGCACGGCGCCGTGCACGTCGAGCTCGGCGATGACGCACAAGCAGTAGCGATCGACGTTGGGCAGGAGGGAACACAGATCGCCCGCCAGCGTGCGTGGCAGCATGGGGATGGCGCGATCCGGTAGGTAGATCGTGCAGCCTCGCTGACGCGCTTCTTCGTCGAGCGCGGTGTCTTCCGGCACGTACTCGCTGACGTCGGCGATCGCGACGTAGGCGCGGAAGCCCTGGCTGGTGCGCTCTACCCAAACCGCATCGTCGTGGTCGCGCGCGTCGGTGGGATCGATGGTCGGGAGCGGGACGTGACGAAGGTCGCGGCGCGTCCCCAGCGGCAGAGCGCGCAGCTTTTCGGCCACGGTCTCGGCGTCGGTCAGGCTGGCCGGAGAGTGCTCCTCGCGGACCTGCTCGCGGACCAGGATCTTCTGCACCTCGGTGCGGGGATCACCCGCCGGGCCGAGGATTTGTACCACCCGCGCCTCGCACAGCTCCTTCTCGAACAGCGGGAAGCGCGTGATCTCGACCACCGCGGCGTCACCGTCACGGGCCAGCTCTTCGCCCTCGGTGATGGTCAACGGACCTCGCAAGCGGGTGTCGTCGGGCTCGAGCCAACAGCTCTTTCGGCGCCGGTGGACGACGCCCGCCACCAGACCGCTGCGGCGCTTCACGACGCCTTCGAGGCGACCCTCCGCGCCGCGCGCACTGCGACCGACGATGCGCACGGTCACCGTGTCACCGTGGAGCGCCTCGAAGATGGCGTCCGGCGGAACGAACACGTCGTCTTTGCCCGACGAGCTGACGAAGCCGAAGCCGCGCGGATGCATGGTCAGCACGCCGTCGTAGACCTCGCCGCCCGCGTTCCGGGCGGGTCCGCCCGAGGGCTTCTCGCGCAGGCGCACGCGGCCGCCCGGCATGGTCTTGAGCAGGCCGCGCTCGTCCAAGAGCGCCAGCTCGGTCGCGAGCTCCTCTTGATCATCCTCGTCGAGCTCCAGGCGTGTAGCCAGTTCGCGGGGATGTACGGCGCGCTCCATGCCAGCGAGCGTGTCGAGGATGCGATTCCGAAGGTCACGGGACGATGGCATGTCTACGAACCGCGTAGCGTGACACGCGAGCCAGGGCTATACGGGGAGCGGATTTTCCGCCCTGCGATGCGCTCGTTGCTCTGGCTCCAGTCGATTCGTCTGCTCGCGCTCGTGGCGCTGGGAACCTCGGTGGCGCTGACCATCGACTATCTCTCCATGGTGCCGGCCTTCTGCGGGGGGGCATCGGGGTGTGGCGCGCTGCGCGAGAGCGGTCTGGGCTCGCTCGTGTGGGGCGGCCGGCTGGTGCCGGTCCTGCCGCTGGCGGGCGTGTTGGCCTTCGGGGCGCTCTTCCAGGCGACCCTGCTGGGAGAGACGGCGCGGCGGCAGCGCTGGGCGGGGCTCTTGGGGGCTACCTTCTTGCCCGTCGGCATCGTGCTGCTGGGCATTCAGGCTTGGTTGGGGGTCTTCTGCTCGCTCTGCGTGGTGGTGGACTCCTGCGCGTTGCTCATCGGCGTGTTGTCTCCCGCCATGGCGCGCGGCGGCTATCGGCGTGCCTTCGACTGGGAGGTCGAGGAGCCGACGCGGACGCTTCGTCGCGGCGCCTGGCAGTTCTTGTTCGCGTTGGCCTTGTTGGCTCCCCTGCTCTACCCACGGGTCGTTCGGACCAGCTCGCTGCCCGACGGTGTGCGCGCCCTGCATGTGCCCGGCCGGATCAACGTGGTCGAGTTCTTCGACTTCGGCTGTCCACACTGTCGAGCCCTGGCCCCGCGCCTCGACGCTCTCTTGGCGCCCCATGGTGAGCGGGTGAAGCTGATCCGCCGACATTTTCCCCTGACTGGTCACCCCGGGGCGCGCGAGGCGGCTCGGCTGGCGATCTGCGCCGAGGAACAGGATCGCGAGGATCAGGCGATCCGCGCCATCTGGTCGGCGCCCCGGTTGGATCCGACGGAGCTGCTGGAGCTGGTGACCGAGGGAGCCGACGGCCAAGCCACGCAGGCTCGAGTCGACCGTGCGGCACTCGAGGCATGCCTGGCTTCGACGCGTCCCGACGCGCGCTTGGCCGCGGACCGCGAGCTGCTGCTCGGTGCCGATTACGTGGGACTACCCACCACGTACGTGGGTGAGACCCGCGTGCTCGGTGCAGTGGCCGACGAGGTGTTCCGCGATGCGCTGGAGCGCGCGGAGCTCGGGGAGGATCGCAGCGGTTCGTCGCCGTCGTCCTTCTGGATCCTGGTGGCCTGTGTCGCGGGCGCGGCGGTGGGTCTCGGTCTCGGTCGGCGCACCGCGCGACCCTGAGGCAGCAGCAGCGCACCGAGCGGGCTCAGTCGGCTCAGCGGGACCGGCCGCCGCGGCGCGGGCGCGAGAAGTCGGGCAGGCCATTGTGCTGGGTGGCGAAGCGGCGTCCGCGCGCGGGTGAAGTGCCGTAGTTCT
>DATIDO010000033.1:0-4647 GCA_035456245.1 Polyangiaceae bacterium | reverse complement strand
GCGCACGGAGCCTCCCGAGCAAGACCCAGCCGAAGGCGAGCCACGCAATGAGCTCGATGAAGCGGGGAACGCGGGGCCCCACACCGTAGAGCGCCGCGAGCGCGAGGAGCGGCGTCGCCACGATGGCAGCGGCCACCGTCAGCTGGAGCGTCGCGCTCCAGTCGGCTCGGGACCAGCCGGGCGTGCCGGGGCTCTGCCGTTCGACCACGCTGCTGCCCTATCACGGACATCGGTGGTAAGTCCCGAGCAGGATGCTGCTCGGTCGTTCTCGCGCCCCTCGCGCCCTCTGCGCCTCGGCACGGTGGGATCTGCGACCTGACCGAGATTCGAAGCAGGGCTTGGCTCGTCCTTGCTTGTGCCGGACCAGCCTGCGCCGGACCAGCTTGCGCCTGACCAGCTTGCGCTTGATCAGCTTGGCCCTGACCGGTTTGGCGCTCGCCTGCGGCTGCTCGGGTTCGCAGGGCGGCGAGTCGGGAGTGGCACTGGCCGAGAACACCGACATCCAGTCCGAGCTGCGCGCGCTCGAGCAGCGCTGGGAACTCACGCCACGGCCCCAGCGGGGCGAGCTGCGTGCCGATCTGGAGAAGTTCATCGAGCGCGCCGGCACCGATCCCAGCTCCGCGCGGGGCCGGCTCATGTTGGCGCGGATCTGGCTGGACGAAGGTCAGTCGGAGCGGGTCGAGCAGACCATTCGGCCCATCCTGGCTGGCCAGGCGGGCCGCACGCGCGACGAGGCCGAGGTGTTGATGGCCGCCGTCGAGCGCAGGCGCGGGCAGTCCGAGAAGGCGTTCGAGCGGCTTGCTGCTCTCGACGGCAAGCTGTTCTCCGTGGAGGCGCGAGAGCTGGCGCTGCTCGAACGGATCCAGGCGTCGCTGGCGTTGCGTCGCTGGCGGGCGGCGCTCGACGGCGTCGTCGGGTGGTTGGTGCTGCGGCCGCGCCTCTCGAAGCAGGACGAGGCGTGGGTGCGCGGCCTGGTCGCGGAGATCCCGGTCCCAGCGCTCTCCATCGTGCTGGCCGACTACTCCGAGCAACCGCCGAGCGCCGAGCAGAAGCCCGCGCGCGACTGGCTCGAACGCGCGATCATCGAGCTGTTGACCCGCGAGGCGCTGGAGAAGCAGGACGCTCGGCTGGCGCGGGAGCTGCTCGCCCATTCACCGATCTGGCTGCGCACGAGCGAGGCAGGCGACGAACTGTCCATCTTGGCGAGCCAAGCGGGTGAGGCAGCCAGCGTCGCCGGGCGTGTGGTGGGGATCGTGCTCGGTGGGCAGTCGCTCGGGGAGCGCACGCGCAGCGTGCGCGTGGTCGGTGGGCTCCTCGAAGGCCTCGGCCTGGGGCGCGGCGGCGACGACTCGGTGCGGGTCATCGTCGAAGAAGACCGCGGCTCGTTGGCTACGTCCTTGGCGTCGCTCAGTGGCCAGGGTGCCTTGCTCTTGATCGCGGGTGCTACGGACGAGGGCGCGGCCGCCGCGCTGCGCTTCGCCGAGGCGCGTCAGATCCCGGTCGTGACCATCGCCGCGCCTTCGGCCCCGGTCGAAGGTGGCGACTTCGGCTTCGTGTTCGGTGAGGACGAAGCCAGGCAAATCGCCACGCTGGAGCAGGCGCTGCGTGAACGCGAGCGCGAGCCGTGGGCCCGCGTGGGCGGTGGAGGCGGCGTCGAGTGTGAGCTGTCCTACAATCGCCCCGGCATGGCGCTCTTCCCCGTGACGCAGTGGAGCCGCGATGGCATCCGCTCGCTGGTCTTGCTGGGTGACGCCGCCTGTGCGCGCCGCTTGGAGCGTGAGCTGGGTGATCGCGTCGGGCAGTACTGGCTCGGGTTGGGGCTCGAAGCGGCGGAGGTCAGACTCGACGCTCGCCAGGTGTTGCGGCTCGAGGCAGGCCAGTTCGGCGCGAAGAGCGAGGCGCCAGCGGCTGGGGGGGCCACCACGAGTGGGGCCGCGAGTGCGGCGCCGGGAGCTTCGAGCGGGGCATCGGGCTCGGCATCTCTGGCCATGCGTCGAGGCTGGTACGAGGTGCTCGGTGGCGATCTCGCTCGGCTGTCACGTGCGGTGTTGGCCGAGCTGCCAGCGACCGCTGCACAGGACGAGCGGGAGGTGCGCGCGCGACACCTGAAGGTGCGTGACGCGCTCCTGCGCGTGCGTGTGGACCTCGAGTCGAGCGAGGCCAAGGGCTTCGCTGGTAAGCGCCGCTTGACGCGGCAGCTGCGCGTCGTCGCGACGGAGGGAAAATGAGCGGCGACCTGGTTCTGTTGGCCGAGCTGCCCGACGAAGAGGCCACGGTCGACTTGGCCGAGCGCTTGGCCCCGCTGCTCGCGGCGGGCGATCTGCTGATCCTGAGCGGCGACTTGGGCGCGGGGAAGACGTTCTTCTCCGGCGCGCTCTGCCGCGCCTTGGGTCTCGACGCGGACGAGCCCGTGACGTCGCCCACGTTCACGCTGGTACACGAGTACGGGACCGAGCCACCCGTCGCTCATGCCGACGTCTACCGTTTGAAGTCGGCAGCCGAAGTGCGAGAGCTGGGGCTGCTCGAGCGGCGCGACGAAGGCTGGCTGGTACTGGTCGAGTGGGGCGAGCCGTATGTGGACGATCTGGGCGGCGACGCTCTCGAGCTGGTGCTCGAGAGCTTTCCGCGCCGCGCCTGGGGGCGAGCGCGGGGGCCGCGAGGCCTGGCGTTGTTGAACGAGCTCGGCGAGGAGGCCGAAGCATGAACGCCGCGCGTCGCGCTGGAGCGATTGTGCTTCGACCGCTGGTCCGGGGGCTCGACGCCATCGGCGGTTACGTCGAGCTGACCGGCTTGGCACTCCTCGGCCTGGTGAGGCGGCCGTTTCGCTTCGGTCAATTGCTCGTGCACATGGAGTTCCTGGGCTTCCAGTCGCTCTTCATCATCGCGCTGACCGCGCTTTTCAGCGGGATGGTGCTGGCGCTGCAGACCGTGCACAGCCTGCGGAACTTCGGCGCCGAGTCGGTGGTGGGCAGCGTGGTGGCGGTGTCGTTGGCCCGCGAGATCAGCCCCGTGTTCTCGGCGCTGATGGTGACGGCACGCGGTGGTAGCTCGATGGCGGCCGAGTTGGGCAACATGCGCGTCACCGAGCAGATCGACGCGCTGACCACGATGGCGGTCGATCCGGTGCAGTACTTGCTCTCGCCGCGCTTGCTGGCGGCCGTGCTCATGTTGCCACTGCTCTGCATCCTCTACAGCGCGGTCGGCATCGCGGGCGCCTGGCTGGTGGCGGTCGAGTGGCTGGCGGTCGATCCCGGCGCTTTCCTCGCCAACATCGAGAAGTTCCTGACGCCCAACGACCTGTGGATGGGTGAGGTGAAGGCCACGGTCTTCGGCTTTTTGATCTCGACGCTCTCCTGCCATCAGGGCTTCACGACCACGGGGGGAGCGCGGGGGGTGGGCCTGGCCACCACCCGCGCGGTCGTGCAGAGCGCCGTGGCGATTCTGGTCGCGAACTACCTGATCACGAGCTGGATGGGCGACTTCTGAGCGCAGCTGGATTCACCGGAGCTACCGCGGCGGCGAGGGTTCGACTGCGTAGTTGGGCGAGCCGCCGGACCAAGAGCAGGGTGCCCAAGCTCACCTCGACGCACAGCACGGCCCAGGCTCCGGGCGCACCCCAGGCGTAGCGCACACCCACCAGCCAAGTGAGCGGTGGAGTGATGATCCACGCCACGCCGACGGTGACGCGCGCCACGAAGCGGAACTCGCTGAGCCCGCGCAAGATGCCCTTCAGCGCGTTGTAGGTCGCGTTGACGAACTGCAGCAGCGCCGCGAAGACCAGCGTAGCCGTGGCGCTGGCCAAGAGTGGCGCTTCGGACGTGAACCAACCGACCAGCCAGAAGCGGCCGAAGTAGAGGCCCGCGGCCAGAGCACAGGCGGTGAGCGAGGCGAGCGAAACCGTGGCCCAGCCGACGCGCGCGACCAGCTCACGGCGGTTCGCACCCACGGCCTGTGAGACCAGGATGGCGCCACCGTCGCTCAGGGCGATCAACGGCAAGAACGAGAACTGGCTGAGCTGCAAGGCGATCTGATGCGAGGCGACGGCGATCGCGCCCACCTGAGCCAAGAGCAGCGGCACGGCTGCGAACGCAGCCATGTCCAGCACGCGCTCGATGCCGGTGGGCAGGCCCACCACGAAAGCGCTCCACGACTCGCGCCAGGCCACTCGCTCGTCCACGGCCAAGTGCGGACGAACGAGCCACCACAACGCTGCGGCCTCGACGGCTTGGGACGCGAAGGATGCGACGGCGAGGCCTCGTACGCCCCAGCCCAGGCCGAACAGTAGCCAGGCGTTGAGCGGGACGTGGACCAAGACGCCGATGAGCGCGGCCAACATCGGCGCGCGCGGCTTTCCCTGCGCTTGCAGCCAGCTGGCCAGCGCGGCGACCCACAGAGCCAGCGGGAAGGAGAGCGCGCGGATGGCCGTGTACTCGGCCGCGAGCTCGCCGACACCCTCACCCGCCAAGCGCGGGAGCAAGCTGAAGACCACGGCGATCGCGACCACGGTGCTGATGGCGCCGAGCGGCCACGCCAGGCGAACGAAGGCCACCAGCGAGCGACGGACGGCCCGCTGGTCACCGCGGCCCAGTGCCTCGCCCACCTTCACTTTGGAGGCCGAGTAGAGCGCTAGCCCGAACGACAGGATGG
>DATIDO010000032.1:0-12366 GCA_035456245.1 Polyangiaceae bacterium | reverse complement strand
GGGACATGCAGCGCAAAGGCGATGACGTCGGCATCCGGCAGCATGGCCAGCGCAGAGCAGACGAGGAGGCTTTGCACGCGTTGCCCCGCTCCTTGCGTCGGCACGTGTCGCGCCAGCGCGAAGCCGACGGCAATGTGCCCGATGCTCGCCATTCGCCCAGGCTACCAGCGCAATCGCGGGAGAGTCAGGGGCGTCGAAGGGGCGGCGCGTCTCGCGCAGCCGCGATGGTTCGAGCCGAGCAGGCGTGCGTCCCGAAGGCTCGGTCGGGCTCGACCGCGTGTGATGCGCCGGGGCCCTCGCGCAGCTGGCGTCAGGCAGTTGGTCTCAGATGCGTATCTGTTGCCAGCCCTTGCCCGAGAACTTCACCACCATGACCGCGGTGAGCAGGAAGGCGTAGACAGCCGCCGCCGACCAGATGCCGAGCAGGCCGAAGTCGAGCGTGATGCCGAGCAGCCAGGCCAGCGGGACCAAGCAGGTGAAGTGGAGGATGAGCTCCACGATCATCACGAACACGCTGTTGCCGGCGCCGAAGAGCGCTTGGGTGAGGATCATGCCGACCGCGATCAGCGGCGTGCACAGGCCCATCAGCCGCATGGGGGCCAGCGCCGCTGCCTGGACGGCGGGGCTGTTCGAGACGAAATCGAGGATGGCCTCGGGGAAGACCACGCCCTCCAAGAAGCCGACGACGCCGAACAAGAGCACGCCGAGCCGGACCGAGACCCAACCGAAGTGGGCGGCCTTCTTGGGCTCACCCTGGCCGAGCGACTGAGAAACGAGCGTCGCGGTGGCGGTGCCGAAGGCCAAGCAGGCCGTGAACGTGAGCTTCAGGATGCCGACGATCAGCGTGGTGGCCGCGCTGTTGATGGCCTCCCCGCGAGCGGTCGGGCACGCCCCAGCCACCACCTGCGAACCCACCATGGTGTCGAGGCGGCTGACAATCATCGCGAACATGGCGAAGCCGCTCATCACGGCGATGGTGGCGACTCCGCTCGGCACCGACAGGCGCAGGATGTCCCAGACGATCTTGCGGTCGAACTGGCCCACCGCGAACGGCCGGTAGAGGCTGGAATAGCGCTTCAGCCCCGCCCAGGCGACCATGATGAAGAGGCCGATCCAGGTGGAGGCGAAGGCCGCGATACCGGCGCCTTCCATACCGAGCCGCGGGAAACCCCAACGCCCGAAGATGAAGGCCATGCAGAGCACGACGTTGGCGACGTTCATCAAGAGCGCGCTCCACATGTGGATCTGCGTCTTGCCGATGCCGTCGAAGAACGACTTGAACGAGAAGGTCAGCACCATGGAGCTGATGCCCCACATGCGCCAGTTCAGGTAACTGCGGGCCGCCTCGCGCACCTCGGGCACGCGGATCAGCACGTCCAAGAGCGAGGGCAGGAGCAGGTGGCCGATGACCGCGAACGCCAGGCTGGCGACCGCCGAGAACAACCACGAGTTGACCAGCACGGCGCCGGCCCGCTCGTGCGCTCCCTCGGCGAAACGCCGAGCGGTGAGCGCCTGGGTCCCCACGGAGATGGCGCTGAGCGAGCCGCCGAAGGCCCAGAGGACGATCAAGCACGGGAACAGGGCCGCCTGGGCGGTCGAAGACTCCGGACACGGCAGCCAGGAGAAGAAGACGATGTCGATCTCGTTGACGACGCTCTGCGAGAGCATGGCCAACACGGTCGGCAGCGCCAGTCGAAGCACGACGGCGTAGGGGTTGCCCGAGGTGACGACCTGCGTATTGAGACTGGGCGGTGCGGCCATGCGAAGAGTTCGACCCCGCACGACGGCGGCGCGTCCGGGCGTTTAGAGCACATCTCAAAAAGAGATGTGCCCCAAAAAACACCGGGGCCCAGCGAAGCAAACCCCGGGAAAAATCGGCCTGCCCCGGTTCGGTGGCTCGAATCAGCGGCTCAGCGAGGCCTGGGCGCGCAGTTCGGCGAGCAGCTCCTTGGCGGGAGCGTAGTCGGGGAAGCGAGCGAGCAGCCGCTCCAGCGTGGCAGCCGGATCACCATGCAGGGTGACTTTTTCGAGGCGAGCCAGATCCATCAACGACTCGGTCGACTCGTCCAGCCGCGCCCTGCGGGTGGCGGCGTCCAGCGCCTCACCCCACGCCTTGACTCCCTTGGCCGTCACGACCAACCCAGCGAGGACGCGAGGATCCTCCGGGCGGCGCTCGACCAGGACCTTCATCTTGTGGTGCGCCGCAATCTTCTGGCCACGCGCAGCGAGCGCCAGGATGGCCTGGATCTCGTCGTCTTCGGGCGTCGTCGCCGGCGTCGGTTCGTTCGCCTCGGCGTCGGCAGCTTCGGCTTCGTCCGCTCCGGCTTCGCCCGCTACCGGTCCCGTTGCGCTCGCGCCTACTGCTGCCGGAGCTACCGCGACGGCCACAGGGGCTGCGCCATTCGCCATGGCTGCCTTCGCGCCCGACTCGGCTTCGCCCTGCGCTTCGCCCTGTGCACTACCGTCGAGATCGACGGCCGCAGTCGGCGCAGTCGGCGCGGAGTCGCGTGAGCTCAGGCCCCAGCCCAGGGCCAAGACGGTAGCGAATGCGGCGGCCGCACTGGCCCAGGCGCTGCGCGGAACTGCGCGCCGGCGCGGCGGCTCCAAGGTCCGCTCGAGAGCCAAAATCAGCTCGTCGCTGTTCGCGAAGCGGCGCTCGGCGTCGCGTTCGAGCATGCGCATCACGACGGCGTCGAGGGAAGCGGGCAAGCCGGAGGTTCCGACGACCGAGCTCGGCACCGCGGGCACCATGGTGATCTTGGCGGTGAGCAGCGCAGGCAGCGTGGCCGATGCCTCGGGGCCGAGTGGATGCGGCACGCGACCGGTCAGCGCCTCGTACAGCACCACGCCGAGCGCGTAGAGATCACTGCGCGCGTCACTGACGGCACCAGCGGCCTGCTCGGGCGAGATGTACTCGGGCGTCCCCACCACCAGCGGGGCCTCGTGGTTGTTCTCATCGCGCGGCTCGACCTGCGAACTGGCGACGCCGAAGTCGAGCACCTTCACGGCGCCGCTCTCGGTCAGGAACAGATTGGACGGCGTGATGTCACGATGCACGATGCCGGCAGCGTGAGCTGCGCCGAGGGCGCGGGCAGCGTCGATGATGACGCGGACTGCCGTCTTCCAGGTCATGGGCCCCTCGGCCAGGCGACCTTCCAGGGTGCTGCCCTGCAGCATCTCCATGCCGAAATAGCAGCGACCATCGGCCGTCACGCCGAAGTCGTGCAGCTTGACCAGGCCCGGGTGATCGAGGCGAGCGACGGCGCGTGCCTCGGCTCGGAAGCGCTGGCGCGCGGCGCCGTTGCCGCGCACGCCATCCGAGATGAGCTTGAGGGCGACGGTGCGCCCCAGATCGACGTGCTGGGCCTCCCAGACTTCTCCCATCGGTCCCGAGGAGAGGCAGCGCAGCAAGCGGTAGCGCGTACCTGGCAGCAGACCTTCGGGCTCGTCGTGCGCCTGGGCTGGCGCCGGCGAGGGCTCGGGCACACCGGGGCGCGCGGCGCCCGCGCTGTCGCTACCCATCAGCTCGCGCGCATGGAGGACGCGGCGGGCGAAGTCGGCGCGCGAGCGGGCGGGCTCGGCCGGGTAGAGCTTCTGCATGAGCAGGGCGATGCGGCCACGCACGCTGCGATCGCCGTCGGCGAGCGAGGGGGCCAGCTTCAAGAGCTCGACCAATTCCGAGACGATGCGCCGCGCGCTCGGCGTACGCTGGCCGACGTCGGGATCGCTGGCGCGCGCCAGGATTTCGTCGAGGCGTGCCGGGCCCCCGCAGGCAACGGCGATGGGCGGTAGGCGCAGCTCGCCCGTAGCCACGCGAGCCTGGTGATCCACCGAGTCACCGGACAAGAAGCGACGCCCGGCGAGCAGCTCCCAGAGCATGACGGCGAAAGCGTACAGATCGGCCGGGGCTCCGCCCGGCGTCTGGTTGGCGACCTCGGGAGCCACGTAGCCGGGCTTGGCGAAGACGATGCCGGAGACGGTGCGACAGCGGCGGTTCTCACCGCGCGCCGTGCCGAAGTCGATGAGCTTCAGATCGCCCGAGTAACCGAGCATGACGTTCTGCGGGCTGAGATCACGGTGGGCGATGTCGAGCGCGCGGCCGTTGGCGTCGGTGCGCTCGTGCACGTGACCCAAGGCATCACCGAAGCAGACGGCGATGGCGACGGCGTCCGGCCATTCGATGCGCACCCCCAGCTGATTGGAGCGCTGCAGCACCTCGCCCAAGTGCCGGCCCTCGATGTACTCGACCACGGCATAGGGGCGGTCGCCTTCGAGCGTGTTGGCCTCGAGGATCTGGGCCACGCCAGGATGCTGGAGCTGAGCTTGGATACGGGTCTCGTCCAGGAAGCGCGCGCGGAAGCTGCGGTCGGAGGCGTGCTCCTGCCGGATCGTCTTCACCACACAGGGGCGCTCGGCGCCTTCGATACCGCGGGTGGCGGCCAGGTAGACCTCGCCCATTCCGCCCCGTGCCAGGCGCCGCAACAAGGTCAGTCGGCCGAAACGACGGGGCAAGCTCTCCCCCGAGCCCAGGTCGAGGACGGGCTCCTCCCCTGCGTGGGCGGACTTCTTTGCGCTGGCTTCGGTCACCATGATCCTGGATCTCAGATGTGGGATACTGTGGACAATAAAACGACAACCCGGGCCGCCGTTGTCGTACGGGCGAAGGCGACTATGCTCACCCGCCGTGCGACGCGCCCCCACGGAGACACAGACGAAACGACTGGGCCAAGTGCCTGGCTACTTCGCCTGCCTCCGCGCCCTGCTGGCCCTCGTCGCTTTCGCCCTGAGCTGGCTCCCCGGTGGTGAGGCCGCCGCGTCCGAACGCGCTGGCATGTGCGCTCCCTCCGCGCAGTCGATCGAGGCGCCTCCGCCCCTCTACCCTTCGAGCTCGGCCACCGTGACCGAGTGTCCCCAGGTCGACCAGCACGAGTCGATCGAGGCCACGCGCGATCCGAACCCGAACTCGCGCCTGTGGACCGACGGACCCATCGTCGCCCAGCAGGCAGTCGCGCTCGCCGGGCCCAGTTGGCCCCGCCCCAGTCGCACTGCCATCGCACCTGCGCTGCCGCCTCTGCCATTGCGCAGTGACGAGCATGTTCGCTCGCTCGAGCGACCTCCCAGCGCATCCCGCGAGGCCTGAGTCGACGCGCTCCTGCGTCGTTAGGTGCCCTCGCGCCCTGCCATTCGTCCCCCTTTTTCGGGCGGCGTGCATTCTGCGCGCCGTGCCGGTTTCTGGTGCCGTATGCGGCACCGCTATTTCGAGAAAGCAAAGAAGACAATGAACAAAGGAACCGCAATCGTCGGCTTCTTCATGTCGTTCCTCGCGGGCATGTTCCTCATGTGGGGCATCGACCGGAGCGGCGGCGTGTCGATCCAGGCAGAAGACAGTTCGGCCCTCGTCGGTGGCATCGACCACAGCAAGGCCGCGCTCCCCATCACCGCCGAGGACCCCAGCTGGGGTAACCCCGACGCTCCGGTCACGATCGTCGAGATCAGCGACTTCGAGTGCCCCTTCTGTGGCCGCGTGAACCCCACGCTGAAGCAGCTGAAGGCCGAGTACGGCCCCAGCAAGATCCGCGTCGTCTGGAAGCACCACCCCCTGCCCTTCCACAAGAACGCCCGCCCGGCCCACGAGGCCGCCGTGGCCGTGATGGATCTGGGTGGCTCCACGGCCTTCTGGAAGTTCCACGACCTGGCCTTCGCCAACCGTCAGTCGCTGACGGAGGAGAACTTCGCCAAGTGGGCCGCCGAGAGCGGCGTGGACAAGGCCAAGTTCGAGGCCGCCATCAAGACCAACAAGGCCAAGTACGCCGCCAAGGTCGATCAGGACCTGGCCGTGGGCCGCAAGGTCGGCGCCAACGGTACGCCCGCCTTCCGCATCAACGGCGTCGAGCTGAGCGGCGCTCAGCCCGTCGACAAGTTCAAGGAGATCATCGACCAGCAGCTGGCCGAGGCCAAGAAGCTCGTCGCCTCCGGCACGAAGCCCGGCGACGTCTACCCGACCCTGGTCGCCAAGAACGCCAAGACGGCACCCGCTGGTGCCGAGGCCGACGAGCAGAAGGAGCCCCCGCAAGACATGAGCGTCTGGGCCGTGCCCGTGTTCGAGGACGATCCGGTCAAGGGTCCCAAGGACGCGCTCGTCACCATCGTCGAGTTCTCCGAGTTCCAGTGCCCCTTCTGCAAGCGCGTGGGCCCGACCGTCGCCAAGATCGTCGAGACCTACGGCAACGACGTGCGCATCGTCTGGAAGGACAACCCACTCAGCTTCCACCCCCGCGCCCTGCCGGCAGCCGCCCTGGCTCGCTCGGCCTACAAGGCCAAGGGTGACAAGGGCTTCTGGGACGCTCACGACAAGCTGTTCGAGAGCCAGCCTGCACTGGAGGACGCCGATCTCGAGAAGATCGCCACCGCCAGCGGCCTGAGCTGGGCGACGGTCAGCGATGCGGTCAAGTCGGGCAAGTACGCCGACAAGTTCGAGCAGAGCTCGGACCTGGCGCTGGACTACGAGGCCCGCGGCACGCCGCACTTCTTCGTGAACGGCATCCGTCTCGCGGGCGCCATGCCCTTCGAGAAGTTCAAGGAGGTCATCGACGGTCAGCTCGCCAAGGCCAAGGCCCTGGTGGCCGCTGGCACGCCGCGCGCCAAGGTCTACGAGGCCCTGATCAAGGACGGCAAGCAGCCGCCTGCTCCCGAGAAGAAGGCCGTCGAGGCAGCCCCCAAGGACTCGCCGGTCAAGGGCAACAAGAACGCCAAGATCACCATCCAGGAGTTCAGCGACTTCGAGTGCCCCTTCTGCTCGCGCGTCAACCCGACGATGGTCGAGGTGCTCAAGGAGTACGGCAACGACGTGAAGATCGTCTGGCGCAACATGCCCCTGCCGTTCCACAAGAACGCTCCGCTGGCTGCCGAGGCTGCCTACGAGGTGTACGTGCAGAAGGGTGACAAGGCCTTCTGGGACTACCACGACAAGCTGTTCGCTTCGCAGAAGGAGCCGGGCGGTATCGAGCGCGCCAACCTGGAGAAGTTCGCTCAGGAGCTGGGCGCCGACATGGCGAAGTTCAAGAAGGCACTCGACGAGCGGACCCACCAGGCCCGCATCGAGGCCGACTCGAAGGCAGGCGCCGCCGCTGGCATCAACGGCACGCCGGGCTTCGTGGTCAATGGCTACTTCGTCAGCGGCGCGCAGCCGTTCCAGGCCTTCAAGAAGGTCATCAAGCGCGCCAAGGCCGAGCTCTGATCGAGCTCGCGTGAGTCGCCCCCTCGGGGGCAGCTCGAGGAGGCTCCGGGTCGAACCGGGGCCTCCTTTCTTTTTGTGGCTCGCGAACGCGGCCGAGCTGCGCCACGGACGTTCGGTCATGACGTCCGGGGTCCGAATCATTCCGCGTCGAGCGCGCGGCCCACAGACTCATCTCCAGAAGCACGCCGGAATCTCGGCGTTGAAAGGGAAAGCGGAAATGAATCTCGTAGTAGCAAGCAGCCCGACGACCGGACGCCTGGGCCTGAGCGGCATCAAGGAAAAGCAACGCGCGATGTGGTCCTCCGGGGACTTCTCGGTCATCGGCGTCACCCTGCAAGAGGTCGGCGAGACCCTGTGTGAGGCGGTGGACATCGTGGGCGGAGAGCGAGTGCTGGACGTCGCCTGCGGCAACGGCAACGCGACGTTGGCGGCCGCGCGCCGCTTCGCTCGGGTCACGGGCCTCGACTACGTGCCGGCCTTGCTCGAAGGGGCGCGGCGTCGGGCCGAGGCGGAGGGGCTCCAATTGGCTCTGATCGAAGGTGACGCCGAGGCGCTGCCGTTCGAGGAGGACGTGTTCGACGCGGTCGTCTCGACCTTCGGCGTCATGTTCGCGCCGGACCACGAGCGGGCCGCGGGCGAAATGCTGCGCGTCTGCCGGCCCGGAGGCAGGATCGGCGTCGCTTGCTGGACGCCCCGAGGCTTCATTGGCCAGATGTTGCGCACGGTGAGCCGGCACGTGCCACCTCCGGCGGGGGTGCCGTCACCGGCGCTCTGGGGCAGCGAAGAGCACGTCCAGCGCCTGCTGGGCTCTGCCTCTTCACTCGACTTCCGGCTGCGGCATTTCCACTTCCGCTACGAGTCGGTCGAGCACTTCCTGCGCATGTTCCGGGACTTCTACGGGCCGACCAACAGGGCCTTCGAGGCCCTGGACGTCACGGGGCAGGCGCGGCTCTATGCCGAGCTGGAAGAACTCGTGACCCGGAACAACCGCGCGGGTTCGCGGGGGCTCGTCGTAGCGGCAGAGTACCTCGAAACCATCGCCATCAAGTGAGTTCCGAGCGAGAAACGCGGAGTCCGCTTCGTTCCACCGCAAGGGCGCCTTGCAGGCGCCCGCAACCGAACAGCGGCGCCCGTAAGGCGCCCGCAACGGAACAAGGGCGCCCTGCAGGCGCCCGCAACGGAACAGCGGCTCCGCGTCTTCGTCTTCTCCTCACCCGCCAGCGGGCCGCTGGATTTGCCAGTCGAGTTGCGTTCGAATGCCATCGGCCGACATGCCCATCGACACGCTCTCCGACGTCCTCAAGGCCGTTCGGCTCCAGAGCGCCCTCTATTTCTTCGTCGATGCGTCGGCCCCGTGGGCCGAGGAAGCGCCCGAGGCCTGCCTGGTCGCCTCCCGAGTCCACGAGGGCGCCAGCGACGTCATCGAATACCACGTCGTGATGTCCGGCGAGTGCCATGGCGGCCTCGTCGGCGGCGAGCCGATTCACCTCGAGACGGGGGACATCATCGTCTTTCCCCAAGGGGATCGACACTGGATGGCCAGCGATCCACACCTGCGACCTGCCCTGGATCCGGATCTGTTCGCTCGGCTCCGCTCCCAGGAAGTCGCCATCCCCGAGGTGAGCGTCGGAGGAACGGGAACGAAGACGCTGCTGCTGTGCGGCTTCATGGCCTGTGACGCGACGCCCCACAACCCGCTGCTTCGCGCGCTCCCCCGTGTCCTCGTCGTTCGCGCGAAAGCCTCGAAAAACCCCACGCTCGCGCACTTCAGCGAGATGGCCCTTCGCGAATCGCGACAAGGAGACGCCGGCAGCTCCTGCGTCCTCGCGCGCCTCTCGGAGCTCATGTTCATCGAAGCCATCCGCGAGTACGTCCAGTCGCTGGGTTCGGAGCGGCCCGGCTGGCTCGGTGGCTTGCGCGATCAATGGGTGGGCTCAGCGCTCTCGCACCTGCACCAGCGCCCCGCGTTCCCTTGGACGATCGAGACGCTGGCCAAGGAGGTCGGCATGTCTCGCTCGGTGTTGGCCGACCGCTTCAGCGAGTTGGTCGGCGTGCCCCCCATGCAGTACCTCACCGATTGGAGGATGCAGCTCACGGCTACGATGCTCCGCAACTCCAGCGAAGGACTCGCCCGAATCGCCGAATCGGTCGGCTACGGCTCGGAGGCTGCCCTGAGCCGCGCGTTCAAGCGCAGCGTGGGCCAATCGCCAGCGGCCTACCGCGCCGCGAGCCATCGGCGAGCCCTGGCTTGAAGTCAGCTCCGCGGCGGCGCCGGCCACGGGGCGAAGGTCTTCACCATGTGTTCGATGAACACACGCACCCTCGGCAAGAGGTGCCGGTTCGGCAGGTAGAGCGCGTGAATGGGCCAAGAGGGCGCGGGGTAGTCCTCCAGCACGGGCGTCAGCTCGCCACGCTCGATCGCACCCTGCACCATGAAGTCGAACATGCTGACGATGCCCATCCCGGCGACCGCCAGCCGCAACATGGCCTCGCCATCGTTGACGTGGCACGGGCCCTCGATGTGAATGGCCTGCTCGCTCCGGCCATCGGGCGCCACGAACCCGAACGGGCGGGGGCGGCCGTCTGCCAGGTAGCCGAGGCAGCGATGTTCGCCGAGATCCTCCGGCCGCTGGGGCGTGCCGTGCTCACGCAGGTAGGCAGGCGCCGCGCAGCGCACGATGTGACAATCGGCCAACTTGCGCGCGATCAGGCTCGAGTCGGCGAGCGGCCCGATCCGAATCAACACGTCGGCGCCTTCCGCCACCGGATCGACGAGTTGGTCGCGCAGCGTCAGGTGCATGCGCACGTCCGGATAGGTGCTCGAGAAACTCGGCAATGCAGGGGCCACAATCAGGCGACCCAGGTTGGACGACGTCTCGACGCGCAGCAGCCCCGACGGCTTGCTGCGCGAGCGGGCGAGCGACTCACGCGCCTCCTGCAACTCGCGCAGCGCAGAGGCGCAGCGGTCGTGAAATGCCTGACCGTCGTGAGTGAGTCGCAGTGAACGCGTCGTGCGAGCCAGCAGCTGTACGCCCAACTCTCGTTCGAGCTGGGCCACGCGTCGGCTGACAGCCGAGGGGGTCACCCCCAGCTTTCGACCGGCGGCGGCGAAGCTGCCGGCCTCCACCGAAACGATCAGGAACTGTAGGTCGTCGAACATGATTCGTTCCCTTTCGGAATGAGTACCGTTCCTTTCCCCCTACTACCCACCTTTTTCGCACAAAGTCATCTTGGGCCCATGAAAAGCATCGTCATGGGGTATCCGGGTCGCGGCGTCGAAGCGTGGAAACTGCAGGAACGAGACGTTCCAAAACCCGGTCCTGGTCAGGTTTTGGTCCGCATCCGGGCGGCCTCGGTCAACTTCCGTGATCTGCGGATCGCACAGGGAGCCTACGGAGGCCCCGCCAAACAGGGCCTGGTGGTCCTCTCCGACGGCGCCGGCGAGATTGCCGCGCTGGGCCCCGGTGTGACTCGCTACGCCGTCGGCGACCGAGTCGCCTCCACCTACTATCCAACGTGGAATGCCGGCCCCTACCGAGCCGAAGTCGAGGACGTTGGCTTGGGGATCGGCGACCAGGACGGTGTGTTGGCAGAGTACGCGCTCCTGTCCGCGCACGGCATCGTCCGCATCCCCGATACGCTCGGCTTCGAACAGGCCGCGGCCCTGCCGTGCGCAGCGGTCACCGCCTGGCAGGCGCTGTTCGAGGGCAGCTCGCGCTTGCTCCCGGGCTCGAGCGTCGTGGTACAGGGTACCGGTGGGGTGTCGCTCTTCGCGGCCCAGTTGGCCCGCGCCACGGGTCACCGGGTCATCGCCACCTCGTCCAGCGCGGCCAAGCTCGAACGGCTGGGTGGTCTCGGCATCACCGATCGGATCAATTACCGAGAAACTCCCCAGTGGCACGAGCAGGTCTTGCACCTGACCGGTGGCCAAGGTGCCGATCTGGTCATCGACGTGGGGGGTGGCGCGACGCTCGCCAGTTCGCTGGCGGCGACCCGGGGCGGCGGGCGCATCGCCGTCGTGGGCCTGCTCGGCGGCGCTGGTCCCACCATCGATCCGCTGCCCATTCTCTTCCGCACCGTCACCGTCGAGGGTGTGCACGTCGGCTCGCTGGCCATGTTCGAGAGTCTCCTGCGCGCCGTCGAGCGCTCGAAACTCCAGCCCGTCATCGACCGTGTGTTCGAGCTACCCGACGCTGCGCAGGCTCTGGCCGCGCTCGCCGCGGGTGAACACTTCGGCAAGCTGGTGATTCGGGTTCCTTGAGCTCGTCAGGCCCGACTCGGCTCGGGGATCCACTCGACCTTTGCGTCGCCTGGGTTCCTGCCCGATCGTGCCGACCATGAGGGTGATCGTCACGGGTGTAACGGGCATGGTCGGCGAGGGCGTCCTGCTGGAGTGCTTGGCGAATCCAGCCGTCAGCGAGGTCTTGGCGCTGAGCCGACGTCCTTCCGGCCACTCGCACCCGAAGCTGAGTGAGCTACTCATCGCCGATTTTCGCGAGCTGGAGCTCGAACGGTCGGGCTCCGCCTCGTTCGACGAGCGACTGCGGGGCTACGACGGCTGCTTCTACTGCGCGGGGATCAGCTCGGTGGGTCTCGACGAAGCAGCCTACGGCGTGATCACCTACGACACCCCGCTCGCGTTGGCCCGCGCGCTGGTGCGAGTCAATCCCAGCATGACCTTCGTTCATGTCTCGGGCTCGCACACCGACTCGAGCGAGCAGGGCAAGGTGATGTGGGCGCGCGTGAAGGGGAAGGCCGAGAATGCGTTGACGGCGCTGCCCTTCGCGGGCGTCGTACACTTCCGTCCCAGCTTGATGAAGCCGGTCGACGGACAGCGTCACGTGAAGAAAGCGTTCCGCTTCTTCCTGGTCTTCTTTCCACTGCTCAGCCTGCTCTTCCCCGCGCTCACGCTCCAGCAGGTGGCGCGCGCCATGTTGCAGTGCGCGCGTGAGAGGCCCCGCGCGGTCTACGAGGTGCCCGACATCGCGGCGGCGGCGGCTCGTTTCGATTCCGCTCCCGGTGCTTGAGCGACCGACTCAATCCACGACGCGACGGGTCGTGTGGCTCGTCCTGCCCGTCTGGATACGACTGGAGACGGTGACGGGTTCGTGGAGTCGGCGCTCGGCGTG
>DATIDO010000031.1:0-9527 GCA_035456245.1 Polyangiaceae bacterium | reverse complement strand
CAGCTGGTCGTCGCACCCACCAGCATCAACAGCGCCAAAATACCCAATGCGATCAACCTACCGATGTTCATGTCCCACTCCTCCCAAAATCGATTGCCCCGAGGCCGCCAGTCGCCCCGACGTCCGGGGCCATTCGGGGCCCTGCCCGCTTGCCGCTTCCCCTGCGCCATGGCTGCTCTTCGTTCTCAGTAACGCCTGCGGCTCACGCTACGCGCGATCCGTTCCAAGTCCGCGTCACTGGGACGCTCCCTCACGAAGGCCACGTTGGCCTTCGTCCCCCCCGATGCCAAGCCCTGCGTCTTGAAATCGGGCGGGAGCGGCTCGAGAGCACAGGCCCCGTCCAGCGACGCGCTCGGATCTTCCAGGAACGCCTGCACGATCGACAGCCCACAGTCCCCGGTGCTGGCGCCGTGCGATTCGCCGGGCAGCTCGAAATACTGGGAGTTCTCCAGATCCAGGCTCACCATCTGCGCGTAGCTGGGCGGGGTGATGGGATCGAATTCCCCGGAAAGAACCAGCACACGAGAAGACGAATGGACGGCCTCGTTCTCCAGCGCCGGCGCGGCCGTTACCGGCCAGTGCGCGCAATAGTCCACGTAGTGCGAGCCGGAGAGCGGCGAGCGGAGCTCCTCGTAGACGGTCTCGTCCGCGGCCGCGATGGTCGCAGCGTCGGTGAACGGCATCTCCTCGGCGCACTGCACGGACAGGTGCATGCCGAACGCCTCGGACCCGCCGCCCGAGGAGCCCACGAGCTTCTCGAACGCGGCGAAATCGTCACCCGCCGCCGCGTCGATCAACCAAGGCATGAGCGCCACGCCCTCGGGCGCGTAGGCGAGCGAGAAGAGTTCGTTCACCAAATCGTCGCCGCTGATCTTGGGATCGCTGTGAGGTGTCTCGTTCAACCGCGCGGTGGTGTCACGCAGCTGCTGCATCGAATCGGGAAAGGACATCGCGCAGTCGGTGTCGGCCGCGCAAGCCGCGAAGACGCGCTCGAAAGCGTCCTGTCCATTGCTGCCGAGCTCCGCGAACAGATCGGCCTGCAGAGGCACCACCGAATCGATGATCAGCGAGCGGATTCCGTCGGGGAAGTCGCGCAAGATGGTGAGCCCGAGGCGCGTACCGTAGGAGATGCCCAGCAAGTTCCAGCTCTCGTAGCCGAGCGCGAGACGCAGCGCCTCGTGATCGCGTGCATTGGCGGCGCTGTTGGTAGCCGACAGGTCGTTCGACTCGGAGAGTCTGGCGAAACAAGAGTCGAGTGCCGCGTCGATGTCGCTGGTCGTCTCGGTGCAGCTGAGCAGCGGGCGCGAGCTCCCCGTTCCCCGCTGATCGACGAAGATCAAATCGCGATGATCGAGCAGCGGCTCGAAGGTGTCGATCAGGAAGTCCACGGTCGACAACGTGGCGCCGCCGGGGCCACCGTTCAGGTACACCACCGGATCGGCGGCGACGTCGTCGGCGTTGGAGAAGACTCGTCGCACGCCGATGCGCAGCTTCCGCTCCGAGCCGGGAGCCTCCGGCACGGTGAGCGTCCCGCATTGGCTGGCGTAGCCGGTTATGGAACTCGGGCAGTCCTTCTCTTCGAAGTCGTCGCTGGTGGCTGGTAGTCGGTCGTACGGGATGTCTTCACTGCCGAAGCCGCTGTCGTCGTCCAAGGCCGGAGGGCGCTCCCGCCCCGAACAGGCCAACGACAACGCGCCCAGGGCGAGACACCAAGGCCACGCGCGCACGGAAAGCAAAGACATCCACCCCATGCTAGAGCACAACCTGACATGGGGCACGGCCCGCAGGAAACGATGAAGCGGATCACGGTGAGCGGCGGCTCGGGCTTCGTAGGGCGCGCGCTGGTCGCAAAGCTGCTCGAACGGGGGGACGAGGTCACGGTGCTGGGGCGCGATGCGGCTCGCGCGCGGCACGCCCTGGATCCCGAAGGTCGGCAGTCGCGACTGACCGTGCAAAGCTGGCGCGCGGGCGAAGCCGATTGCGCGCCACTGGAAGCGATCGAGGGGCGCGACGCGGTGGTTCAGCTGGCAGGCGAGACCTTGGTGGGCAAGCGCCTGACCGAGCACTTGCGCCAAGAGGCGCGGCGAAGCCGAGTGGATTCCACCCGCGCGCTGGTTGCGGCGTTTTCCCGGGTCGAGAACCAACCCGCGCTCTTCGTCTCGGGCTCGGCGGTGGGCTACTACGGCTCCTTGCCAGCCGAGCAGGTCGTCGACGAGGGCTCTCCACCGGGTGACGACTACTTTGCTCGGCTGTGCCGAGAGTGGGAGGCCGCGGCCCTCGCGGCACCCGCCGAGATGCGCGTGGTGATCGCTCGCCTCGGCATCGTCTTCGGCCGCGACGGCGGTGCGCTCGAGGCGCTGGTGCGCCCCTTTCGTCTGTTCGCCGGGGGCCCCATCGGCAGCGGCCGGCAGATCGTCTCGTGGATCCACCTGGAGGACACGGCCCGAGCTCTCCTCCACTGCATCGACTCACACGACGCGCGCGGCCCCTACAACGTGTGCGCCCCCGAGCCGGCGAGCAATCGCGAGATTGCGACCGTGTTGGGCCGCGTACTGCGTCGACCCGCGCTCCTACCCGCGCCCGCCTTCGCGCTGCGCGCACTCTTCGGCAAGGATGGCGCAGCGCCCATCCTGGAAGGGCAACGCGTAGCCCCGCGCCGACTCTCCGAGAGCGGCTTCTCCTTTCGCTACCCCACGGTCAGCGCGGCCATCGACGAACTGCTCGGCTGATTTCCCGGGCTGATTCGCCCGGGCCGATGCTCCCGGTGCCCGGTCCCATCACACTGGGCCTCAGGCCCAGGCCGCTTCCAGCTCCGCACGGTCCTCGGCCGACAGCGGGCCCGCGCGTTCCACGCGCTCGATCAGACCCTCGACCGTGCCTGCGTACTCGCGCATGCAAGTGGGGTGAACGAAGCCGGCCGCGTTCGCCATGCCGTCCTCGATGTATTCGAGCACCAGCCGCAGCTGATCTTTGTCGACCGTCTCCTTGCAGTGGCGACAGCGCGCCCGACCACTGCTTGCCCGCTCGACCTTCACCACCCGAGTCCAGCGTGGATGCTCGATGCCGATGGCGGCCCGGCGCCGCAACTCATCGGCCGCCGGTGGTGGCTCGGCTGCGGCGTCCAACGCTTCCAAGAAGGCCTCGGGGCGACGCTCCGCCCCACAGTCCAAGTGGTACCAATGGCGCGCCTCGCCCGAACCGAAGGCGTTGGGCACCGCCGCGCCGAAGCGCAGCGCGCCCTTCTCCAGCACTCCCTTGCAGGAGCGGCAGCGCGCTCGACCGGATGGTGCGGGCTCGATGACGCTGCTCACGTTGACTCCTCCCGACTGCTCGAACTCAGGGGCTCGGCAGGGTGTTCTCGACCGCGCGCACGGCGTCGACGTCGAACTCGACGGAGCCGGCTCCAGCCGAGTCCTCGATGCTCTCGGCGCGACGCGCACCTGCGAGCACGAAGGTGGCGGGCGACTTGTTGGTCATCCAGGCCAGGACCAGCTGGTACGGGCTGAGGCGACGACGACGCGCCTGATCGCTCAGCTTGCCGAGCGTGGTGAGCGTCGGCGCTCCCAGGGTGCCACCGAAGGGTGCGTAGGCAATGAAGGCCTTGCCGCTGCTGGTGCAATGATCGAGCACGCCGTTCTTCTCGATCTCGCGCGCCTGCGGGTGCCAGCGATTCTGGATGCACTGGATGGGAGCGATCTTCTCGGCGCGGCGGATGTGATCCAGCTCGACGTTCGAGAGGCCGAGCGCCTTGATCTTGCCCTCTTCCTTGAGTCGGGCGAGCGCGCCGACGCTCTCCTCGTAAGGAACGCGATTGTCGGGTGCGTAGAGGAACGCCACGTCGAGCGCCTCGACGCCTTGACCGCGCAGCGAGCGTTCGACCGACTCGGTCAGGAACTCCGGAGAGGAATCGACCGTCCATGCACCGCCCGGGCGGCGCAGGCCGACGGTGGTGAGCAGCGTCACCTCGGAGCGGTGGCCCTCGAGTGAGCGCGTGAACAGCCGCTCGTTGTGGCCGAGCTCGCCGTCGTCCAAACAATAGGCGTCCGAGGTATCGAACAGCGTGACGCCGAAATCGAGCGCGGAGTGGATCACGCGCTGCGCCTGATCATCCGGCGGACGCCCGGTAATCGACAGCAACATGCCGCCGAGACCCACGACGCTCACCTGGGGGCCTTCGGGGCCCAATCGACGCATACGCATAGCGCGGCGGACTCTACCAAAGAGCTCCGAGAATTGCGCGAGCAAATCGCGCAAGCTACGGATATCACGCAACAAATTCACGCAGGAGGGCACCCCGAAAAGGGGGACCGGGCGTGAACTCGGCCTCGGAACACGGGCGCGCAGCCCAAAAATCCCGAGAATCCGCGAAACCAACCGATGCGGCGCGAAGCGCCCAGCGGCGATCAGGCCAGAATCAGGCTGGGAAAACGGAAGCGGCGGCGGATTTTGTCGAGAATTCGCATGGCGAAGTTTCCTCCGGGGTGACCGGGTGGGCTGCCTACCTACACGACCCGGCCCGAAGCGACAACTCTTTTGCGAGCTCCCCTTTGCTGCGAAACCATGCCCGCCATGAGCCCCCCACCCTCCACCGAGCGAATCCTGATTGTCGGGAGCGGAGGGATTGGTGGCGTGCTCGCCTGCCACCTACTCGAGGCCGGCATCACTCCGTGGCTCGCCACCACCAACGAGCGCGTGCGTCAGGCCTGGTTGTCTGGTGAAGCCCAGCTCGATGGACGGCGCTTGGGCCGACGCGTCGCCGCGGATCACGTGATCGACAGCGCTCGTGGGCACGGTCCGTTCGACGTCGTGTTCGTCGCCGTGCAGCCGCCGCAGATCGACGACGTCGTGGCGAGTCTCGCCGGCGCGCTCGCCGATCGCGGGCGCGTGGTGTGCCTCTCCAATGGACTGTGCGAGGAGCGCATTGCGCGCGCGCTGGGTCCCGACCGCGTGATCGGCGCCGTAGTCGCCTGGGGCGCGCGCATGCCGGAGCCTGGTGATTTCGTGCAAACGGCGCCTGGTGGCTTCCGTGTCGGCGCCTTCGACGGCAGCTCCGGCCCGGAGCTGGATCGCGTCTGCGAGCTGCTGTCGAGCGTCGGCCGCGTGAAGCGCACGGACAACCTGCGAGGCGCGCGCTTTTCGAAGCTGGCGCTGAACTGCGCGGTGTCCACGCTGGGGGCCATCAGCGGTCAGACGCTCGGTGAGCTGCTGTTGCAGCGGCCGGCGCGCTCGCTGGCGCTCGCCATCCTGCGTGAGGCCACCCAGATCGCGCGCGCCGAAGGGATCCGTCTGGAGCCCGTGACGCGCCTGAATCTCGAATGGCTGAGTGAGCCGCGCTCGGCCGTCGGAAGCGCGGCTCAGCATGCGCTGCTGCTGGGAGTCGGCTTGCGCTACCGGCGCATGCGCTCGTCGACGGTGGCCGCCAGGGAGCGCGGCCGCGCTCCTGCTGTCGACTACCTGAACGGCGAGCTGACCGAACGCGGCGAGCGCTTCGGGGTGCCCACCCCCATCAACCAGGCGGCGCGCGCGCTGGTCTGGGAAATTGCCGCGGGACAACGGCAGGCCGGAGCCGCTGCGCTGGAGAGTCTCGCGCGGGTGCTGCGACAGCAGCCGAGGGGCGCCACGTGAGAACGGTGCGAAACCCAGCGAGGCTGTCGGCTCGAGCCGCGGGACAGCCGGCGAAGCGCACGCCGAGCCGTCGCTCCTTCACGCTCGCGCTCGCGCTGCTGGCGCTGGGCGCGCCCGGCCTGGCAGGCTGCAAGCGAAGCGAGCCGCTGCCGGACCTCGGTGAGATCTCGCAGCTCGACCTGCTCGATCAGGACGGCAAGCCCTTCTCGGCCGCGAGCCTGCGCGGGCGGCCCCACCTGGCTGCCTTCTTCTTCACCCGCTGCCCCAGCATCTGCCCGCGTCTGACCGCACGCATGAAAGAGGTGCGGGCCCGAACGGACGCTCGAGAGCTCACGCTCGTGGGCATCAGCGTGGATCCGGAGAACGACACCCCCGAAGTCCTGCGCGCCTACGCGCAGAAGTACGGGATCGACACCCACAGCTGGTCGCTCTTGACGGGGCCCTACCGAGCCATCGCCGACGTAGCCGAAAACGGCTTCCGCATCGGTCTGGCCGGCCAGGCCGACGCCAGCAAGCCGGACTTCGGCATCACCCACGGCTCTCACCTGATCCTGCTGGACGCCCGCGGTCACATTCGCGGTTACTACCGGTCCTTCGACGACGACGTGGTGGATCGGCTGGTCGCCGACCTGCCCCGATTGTGAGGTGCCTTGGCCCGGGACGATCTCTTCACCCGCACCGCGCCCGGCGCCGGCGAGTTTCGCTTCGACGAGGCCGTCGCGCGCGTGCTGCCGGACATGCTGCGCCGGTCCATCCCCGGCTACCACACGCTGCTCGAGCTGCTGGGTGTACTGGCTCGTGACGTCGTGCCGGCTGGTGGGCGCGTCTACGATCTGGGGTGTTCACACGGCGCGGTGAGCGCGGTGATCCGGGGCGCGCTCGGCGAGCGCACCGTACGCTGCGTGGGCGTCGACTCGTCGCCGGCGATGATCGACGAAGCCCGCAAGAACCTCGCGGGGTTCGGCGACATCGAACTCCACTGCGCCGATGTCCGCGATTTCGAGCCCGAACCCGCCTCGTTGGTCGTGCTCAACTTCACCCTGCAGTTCGTCCCACCCGATGAAAGAAGCCAGCTGCTGGCGCGCTGGGGCGCCGCCCTCGACCCCGGTGGGATCCTGGTGCTCTCCGAGAAGGTGGCCGAGGTGGACGGGCGCTTTGCCCAGCTGCACGACGCCTTTCGCGAGGCGAATGGCTACAGCCAGCTGGAGATGAGCCGCAAACGCCGTGCGCTGGAGAACGTGCTGATCCCCGACACGGTGGAAGAGCACGAGGCGCGGCTGCGTGGCGCAGGGCTCGAACCGCGCCAGTGGTTCCGCGCGCTGCACTTCGTCTCGTTCTTGGCGCAGAAGCCGCCCAGCCAGCCATGAACGGGCAACCGGCATGAACGACGAACAGCTGGCCGCCGCGCTGGGCTGGAACGCTCTCGAGCGCGAGTGGCCCGGGCACCCGAGCTTCGACACCTGGCGCCCCGACGCCGAAGCGAGCGCGCTCGGTGCGCTGCGAGCGCACGGTGATTTCGAGCGTTGGTCGAGCGAGCTCGAGCGTCTCCCGGATCGAGCCGACGACGTTCGGGAACTGGCGCTCGATGCGCCGCGGGTGAGTTCGGGGCGCGAGGCGCGCCTCGATGATCCCCAGGCCGCTGAACTGCGGAGCGCGCTCGCTGGCTTGGGCCCATGGCGCAAAGGGCCTTTCGACTTGTACGGCGTCGAACTCGACGCCGAATGGAACTGCTCGCTGAAGTGGCGACGCGTCGCCGAGCTGGCCCAGCCGTTCGCCGGTCGACGCGTGCTCGACGTGGGTGCCGGCAACGGCTACTACTCGCTGCGCCTGCTGGGCGCGGGCGCGGCCTTCGTCGCGGCGGTGGAGCCGAGCATCGGCTACACCGCTCAGTACCTGGCGCTGGCCCGCCTATTTCGGCCGCAGCGACTGTCCTACTGGCCGCTGCCTTGGGAACGTTGGGCCACCGACTGCGGCGCATTCGACAGCGCGCTCTCGCTCGGCGTCCTCTACCACCGCCGCGATCCGCTCGAACACTTGCGCTCACTCGGCAGCGCGCTGCGCCCGGGTGGCGAGCTGGTGCTCGAGACACTCGTGCTGCCCGATGCCGGCGCCGCCTGCCTGGTTCCGAGTGATCGCTACGCGCGCATGCGCAATGTCTGGGCCATCCCCAGCCTGACCACGTTGAGCGCTTGGCTGAGTGAAGCGGGCTTCGAGGACGTTCGTTTCGGCCCGCTCGTCCCCACGACGAGTGACGAGCAGCGTTCGACCGAGTGGTCCCCGGGCCCCTCGCTCCGCGACTCCCTCGCCGCGACCGATGCCGGCCGGACCATCGAGGGGCACCCCGCGCCCCTGCGCGTCGTCGCGGTGGCGCGAAAATGGCCAGGCGGGTGGCCCGGGCGCCGGTGACCTGTAGGGACGCCCCGAGGGAGTCGGCGGATGGAAAATGGTGGCGGGCCTCGCGAGGGCCAGGCAACGACGGGCAGGTGAGCCCTCTCGAAGGCTCGTTCGGGCTAGGCTGGATGTGGGGGACCGGGGCCCGAGGAAAGTCCCTGCCCCCAGCGTAGGTGTGACGAATCGGGGAAGAATCGGCGCTGCCGCTGCGTAAGACCTGGCGAACGCTAGACTTTGCCCTGACTCCCGGTGTTCCTCGATCCATGTTAGCTGTTCGAGGCCCCCGTCGGAGGGAGGGCTCCCAGAAGGTTCCATGTTCGGTTTCCCCAGAGCACACAGCCCACGAGTCGAGAAGGGACGCTGGCTACGCTGGCTGTCCGCCTTCGGCCTCGTCGCCGGCCTGGTGCTCTCCAGTGGGGACGCCGAGGCCGATGGCTCCACCCTGGTCGTACCCATCTCCAAGGTGCGAAGCGGAAAGGGCGCTCTGTACGTCGGCGTGTACTCCCGCGGCGGATGGCTGCGACCGGGTATGCACCTCACCTACCGCAAGGTGCGAGCTGCCCGGGGCACCATCAACGTCACCTTCGAGGGGCTGAAGCCGGGCCGCTACGCGGTCGCTGCTTTCCACGACGAGAACGGCAACGGCAAGGTCGACTTCAACTTCTTGGGTCTGCCGGCCGAGGGCTACGGATTCAGTCGGACGACGCCGCTGACCAAGCCGAGCTTCGACGACACGGCGTTCGAGCTGAAGGCTCAGCGCGAGATGCCCATCCTCCTCAAGTACTGAGGGCATGGCGCAGGAGAAGTTCCCGGTCACTCCGGCAGTGCGGGTGCTGCGTAGCGCCGGTGTCGCCTTCGTTGGGCACCTCTACACGTACGAGCATCGGGGCGGCACGGCGCACAGCTCACGTGCGCTCGGCGTCGACGAGCACCAGGTGATCAAGACGCTGGTCCTCGAGGACCAAGACAAACGCCCGCTGATCGCGCTCATGCATGGTGACCGCGAGGTCTCCACCCGGGGCTTGGCGCGGGCGCTCGGCCTGCGCTCCGTCACGCCCTGCGAACCCAGCGTCGCCACCCGGCACACGGGCTACGAGGTGGGCGGGACCTCTCCTTTCGGCACGCGCAAGCAACTGCCCGTCTACGTCCAGCCCAGCGTGCTCGAGCTCGAGCTCATCTACATCAACGGTGGCAAGCGGGGCTTCCTGGTGGAGATTCAACCCAGCGAACTGGTGAGGGTGCTCCGCGCCACGCCTGTCGAGATGTCCGCGGGCGGCGGCGATTGAGCGGGGCAGGCCGGGGGGCTTGCGCCCTGGTCCTGCCTCGTCGAATGCTGCCTGCCCAATGATGCGACGCACGACCGTAGGGGCTCTCGCCGCGTGGCTCTGTCTCTCGCTTCCAGCGCTGGCTCGGGGACAGACCGGTGCTCCCACCGCCGAGGCTCCCGTCGCCGCGGCTCCGCCGGCCGCTCCGCCGGCCGCGCCGCCGGCCGCGCCGCCGGCCGCGCCAAC
>DATIDO010000030.1:0-3253 GCA_035456245.1 Polyangiaceae bacterium | reverse complement strand
TGCGACAGCGCGCGCACGACCACCAGCGAGCCGAACTCCTTCCCGGTCAGGTCGACGGATTGGCCTTTGTACTTTGGTCTCGGCTCACCCACGGCGCGTCTCCTCCTTCGGAAAAGTCCAACCCTCAGCCGCACCCGCGACGAGCGGGCGCAGAGCCAGCGCAGCCAGCGCCGTGCGTCCGAGCTCGATGCGCTCAGGAACGCTCAGACCGCGCGCGCGGTTCGTCTGTCGGCGGCGCAGGGCCGCGACGGAGCTGTCGAGCACCGCGAGCACCTCGGCCGGCGTCTGGCCGCCGTACTGGAGATGCAGCTCCGGCGGGTGGCGACGCCACCAGTCCAGAAGCAGGAGCTCGGCGCTCACCACCCACCTCCCAGGCCGGCCCAGGTGACGGCGACGTACCAGGCGGCAGCCCCCAGCCCCGCGCGAACGAACGACCAGCCGCTCACGAGGCACCTCCGAGGCGACGCGGCAGCAGCTCGGCTCGCTGGTGGAGCACCTCGATCCAGGTCACCACGAGCTTGCGGGGCAGCAGACCCAGCGCGCCGCCCGGGAGCTCGAGGTGGATTCCGCCCCGGGCCTCGGTCACGGTGATGCCGGCGACCTGACCGCGAGCCCCGGCCTGGTGGGCCCAGAGCAACGCCTCGGCGAAGAGCCGCGCGGAAACGCCGTCGAGCTCGACCCGCTCACCCCGGACCAGGACGCTCAGCCCGTCCAACCTCGGCATCCGGTAGGGGGCGAGGGAGACGACCGTTGCGAGCGGCGCGCTCAAGCGACCCTCCGGTCACATGGGAGGATGCCCAGGCGGAGGGCCTCGAAGGCGAGGTCCATCACGTCTGGCCGGCGCCGCGACTGTGTTTCGTTTGTACCGACTGCCCTCCGGGCTCGTCGGTCGCCAGCGGTTTTCAGGGGCCGGCTGGGGGGGCCTTCGTCGGCCTCTTCCCCTTTTTTCTCAGGGTTTTTGCTGTGCCAAAGGTGGGACTCGAACCCACACGAGGGGCTGCCTCGGCGGATTTTGAATCCGCTGCGTCTGCCATTCCGCCACTTTGGCTCACCAGACCGCGAGTCGGCCTCGGTGAGCCCCTCCAGGAGCCAGGGCTCTGCGAAGGGAGGCGCGAATTAGCGCGGTGGCCGCGACCTGTAAAGGCCCCGACCACGAACGGTCACGAACGGACCTGCCGCGGGCATTCCAGCTCTCCCCAGCGAGTCCATCCTTCGGCATGCTGGGCTCATGAGCGAGCGCCGCCCGTCGAAGCCCAGCGCGAGCCGGCCTCCACCCAGTTCGCGGGCCGCGGCTCCATCGGTCCGCGCTCCGTCGGTCCGCGCTCCCGCACACTCCGGCCCCGCGCAGTCCAGCCGAGCGCAGTCCAGCCGAGCGCAGCAGGGCCGCCCTCGGCCCGAAGCGAACGCGGCGCCCGCTCAGTCGAGCGCCTGGGTTCCCGAGACTCCGCGTGGACGCGGAGCCGCACCACTCTCGCTCGGTCAGGTCTTGGTGGGGGCCCAGGCCTTCGTCGCTCAGCAGACGGGCGCAGCCATGACTCAAGATCAGTGGCGCGCCGTGGTGGGCGAGCGCATCGCCCGCCATACGCGGGTCGGTCGGCTCGACGCAGGCGTATTGCAGATCAAGGTGTCGTCCTCGTCGTGGTGCGCCGAGTTGGCCTTCTTGAAGTCCGAGCTGCTCGAGAAGCTGCGTCGCGCCGGACGAGAGGTGAAGGACCTGCGCTTCGTCGTCAGCCAGGGCGCCGCCCAACCCAAGCCCGCGCGCGCCCGTCGCGTGGAGCCCGTGATGCCAGCCATCGAGCTGCCCGCCGAGCTCGTCGCGAGGCTGGAAAAGGTCACCGATCCGAACCTGCGCGCAGCCATCGCCGAAGCGGCTCTGCACAGCCTGCGTATGCAGGCCTTCAAGAAGCAGTAGCGCCGGCGCTGGCCGCTGTGGCACCACGAGCGGTTGTGTTCGATCTCAGCCGAGGACCGGCACCGAGTAGGCGGCGCGACACACCACGAGTGCATCGTCCAGCTCGTAGAGTGGCCGTTGGGCGTCGCCGCCCGAGAGGTAAGGCACGCGCGCCACGCTCTCCACCTCCAAGCCGAGGGGCAAGAGCGCGTAGTCGACGAGCTCGAGCAGCGCCGACTCGAACCGATCGGAGGCGATGGGCAAGCGCTCGCGCGGGGCGCGTGAACGGCCGCCGTCGTAGACGAAGGGTTGATAGGGAAGGACCAGCGCGAGCAGCAGACGACCGCCCGGAGTGAGCGCCTCGCGAGCCGCGCCGAGCAGCGAGAGCGGCCGGTCACAGCGGTCGAGCACGTTCAGCAGGCTGACGACGTCGTAGCGCTCGTCGCTCGGCGGGAAGGTAGCGAAGTCACCCTCCAGCACTCGGTAGCCAGCGCGGCGCAGTCGTCGCGCCATGGGCGGCGAGGTCTCGGTGCAGGTGACGTGCTGGAAATGACTGGCCAGCTCGCTGGTCACGTCGCCGCGCCCCGAGCCGATGTCGAGCAGCCGTCCTCGAGCGCCATCGCCGAGCAGCTCGGCGAACTGCGCGCGCGATAGGACGTGCATCGGGTAGGTGCCGAGCCAGCCGTTGATGTCGAAGTCGGAGAGGAAGCCGCGCAGGCTGCGGTGGAGCCAGGTCTTCAGCCGGCCGTGGCGAGCGCGCCGGGCGTGCGCGGCGTACTCGACCAAGGCGGCGTCGGGCCCGAGCTGCAGGATGGGTAGGCGCGTGCGCTCGGTGGGGCTGGGGTCGAGCGCATAGCGCAGAGAGAGGCCTAGCTCTTCGCGGAGGCTGCGGGCGGTTTCCTGAGGATCCATGGTCAGACGGCGGAGGCGCGCAGCCTAGGCCAGGGGCCTCGGATGGCCAGGGTCAGCCCCTCGCGCTGGAGATTGCAGAACAACGTCGAGCCATCGGGCGAGAAGCAGACGCCGGCGAACTCGCCGGAGCTGACGGCGTTCTGGGCGATGGCGTAGATGCGGCCTTCGCGAGTGAGCCCGAGCAGGTGCTGGGTCTTGGGGCCATCTTCGGCGATGATCACGTCGCCGCACGGCGCCACGCACAGGTTGTCGGGTGCACGCATGACGTTGCTCTCGCTGGCTTGGGCGACCAGCTCGATGTAGTCGCCCTCCGCCCCCAGGTGGAGTCGGAAGAGCTGCCCGAGCTCGAGAGGTCCACCAGCCGTGGCCGCGAATACCAGGCTGGGGGTTGGCCCGGTGGGATCGAAGGCGGCGCCTTCGCCGCGCGCGAACTGCAGCGCGCCGAGCGCC